>JAUWMW010000331.1 GCA_030612965.1 bacterium | reverse complement strand
ACCGACGAGGGCGAGATCGGCGTCACTTACGAACAGATTGACCGACTGCTGGTGCGCCTGGTTGAAGACGGCCAAACGTCAATATCGAAGCTGGAAGCGGAGGGTTTCCACGCTGCCGATATCAGCCGCATCGTTTCGCTGATGAATCGCAACGCCTTCAAAAGGCGATTGCCGGACGTGGCCCCGTTGAGTAAGAAACCGATACCGAACGATGTTATCCTCAAGGAGTAGCAGGAGCAATTGAGTACTGAGACGGGCAAACTGTACCTGGTGCCGACGCCGATCGGCAACATGGGGGATATCACCAGCCGCGCTCTGGAGGTGCTAAGAGAAGTGGAGTTGATTGCCTGTGAGGATACCCGCCATAGCGGGATGCTTCTGAAGAAACTCGATATCAAGAAACGACTGATCAGCTACCACGATTTCAACGAAGCGGCGCGGGCACGGCAGTTGGCTGAGATTCTCAGCCGAGGGGATTCGGTGGCAGTGATCACCGACGCCGGCTCGCCGGGCATTTCCGATCCGGCCTACCGCATCGTTCGTGCCGCCATTGATGATGAAATCGAGATCGTACCCCTGCCCGGACCGACAGCGATCATCCCGGCCCTTACTGCCTCTGGTTTGCCGACTGACCGTTTTTTCTTTGAGGGGTTCCTTTCGCACAAGTCGGGCACCCGCAGGACACGACTGGAGAAAATCAAGACCCTCGATCACACGCTGGTCTTTTTTGAATCACCACATCGTATCGAAAAGTGCCTTCGTGATATGCTCGAGGTGCTCGGTGACCGCTCGGCCTGCCTGGCGCGTGAGATCAGTAAGCGCTACGAACAGTTCGTGCGCGGCAGCCTCAGTGACCTGGTGCAGCACGTCACCGGCCGGAGCGTCAAGGGAGAAATTGTGCTGGTCATAGAAGGTGCGAAAGCGCACCAGAAGAGTACAACAAAACAGTGAACATTCAGGAAGACTTTATCACCGCATCGGCTGCAGTCATTCGGCCAATGCCAGACGAGGAGCAGAACACAGCCTATGTATCCTGAGCTTTTTTCAATCGGTCCCGTCCCTATCCGCAGTTACGGCTTGATGCTGGCTTTATCGTTCCTGGCCGGGGTTTGGTATATCAGTCGCATGGCGCGACGCGACGGCAAGCCAATAGATCAATTCCTGACTATCGCGTACATCCTGATAATCGGCGGTGTGGTGGGGGCGCGGCTTTCATACGTCGTATTGCACCTCGATGAATTCTCCGGCAACTGGGGCTCGACCTTCAACCCATTTGCCTCCAACACCTACGGCATCGCCGGATTGAACCTGTACGGCGGCATACTGCTGGCGGCGTTGGGTGTTGTTCTGTATTGTTGGTTACGAAAGATTCCCATTCTCGAGACACTTGATTACTTCGCGCCGACCGTCGGGATCGGACTGGGCATTACGCGGATCGGTTGCTTTCTCAACGGTTGCTGCTTTGGCACGCCGACCGATCTGCCTTGGGGTGTCGCTTTCCCCGCTGGTTCGATTCCCAGCTACGTCTTTGGTCATCAACATCTGCACCCGTCGCAATTGTACAGTTCGCTTTATGGTGTGGGGCTGTTCCTGCTGTTGCATTTTATGATGAAGCGCAAACAGTTCGCCGGACAATTGCTGGCGCTCTTGTTTATGATCGAAGCTGTCTTCCGCTTCGCCATCGAATATATCCGCTACTATGAAGACGCCATGTACTTCGAGGTGTTCGGCATCCAGCCGACCTGGAACCAAGTGGTCTCGGTGAGTCTTTTCGCCGTAGGTTTGGTCATTTACATCGTGCAGTTCCGCCGCGCGAAGGAAGACTAACCTCTGGTAGATACCGTCTTCTAAGACCCCTTGTAGGGCAGGATCCCTGCGATCCTGCCGCAGCACACCTTATGCTGAGCGCAGTCGAGGGGCGAGGTTTCGACATCCGTGTGAGATCAGTCTTGTAGGTCAGGTCTGATCTTCCCCCGTTTTAGTGGACAGTTTATTAAGCATAACTGTTCTTTACTTCAAAATCAACTGGACTCATGTATCCCAGAGTAGAATGACGACGAATTCGGTTGTAGAATACTTCTATCCAGGCAAATATCTTCTGC
>JAUWMW010000037.1 GCA_030612965.1 bacterium | reverse complement strand
CGGAGGCGCGGGACGATGTCGTTGCCGTAGGTGGAAGCGGCCAGAAACGAGTAGGAATCTACGGTCGACATCACTGTCGCCAGCAACGCCAGCGCGAAAAGGCCCAAAAGCCCAACCGGCAACACCATCAGAGCCAGGGCCGGATAGGCGCCAACCGGGTCGGTCAGATCCGGCAACAGCGCCCGCGCGTACAGACCGCAACTGGTAGTCATAAAATCGAAGAAGCACCAGCAGGCAATGGCGATGAAAATGCCGCGCTGCGCCACCCGCGGTGTCCGAGCCGCATAGCATCGTTGGTAAAAAGCCGGCTCGATCAGCGTGGCCAGAGCGATCACGTACCAAACAGCGATATACCACCCTGAGTTGCCGCCATGCCAACTCAGGTGATCGGAGGGCAGGTTGGTCTGGAGAAACGACAGGCCACCATAGTCGGCAAAGAGGATAACCAGGAGCACGGCAAACCCAACGAACATGAGTACAAACTGAAACAGGTCGGTGCGCACCACCGACCGGAAACCACCGGTGTAGACGTACACGATCGAGAAGATGGTGCCGCCGAGGATACCGACCCAGGCCGACCAGCCGAACAAGAACTGACAGAGCACGCCAAGCATCAGGATGTACGCCGCCGGGACGGTCATGACAAAGATGATGGTGGCTCCGGCCAACGCTGTCTTGTCGCCGTACGCTAAGCCCAGGCGTTGCGGGATGGTCAGCGACTCCGACTCTCTGGCTCGGCGGGCGAGAAAGATCGCGAACAAGGCCGCTGCGAGATAGTACGGCAGGCCGAAAACCAGCCAATTCGACAGACCGTACTTGAAACTGTACTCCCCTACGCCGAGAATGCCGCCATACCAGGTGGAGACAAGAGAGGCAACAAAGGCGGGCAGAGTGAGCATCCGCCCACCGAGAATCATGTCGGCAGCACTGCTGTCACGCCGCAAGCGACGGGCCAGCCCCAGCCAGAGAAGCAGGCAGAGGTAGACAGCTATGATGCCATAGTCAATGGGATGCACAGGCCAACCTCACAGCGATCTGGCGTCCTGTCCGCGGATCAGATTCACTCGGTGTTGTGCCCGTCGGGTCTTCAGACCCGATGGGAAGCCGCCGTCACGCCGGGCGATCTGAAAATCACCCCACCACAACATGGACACGGCACTGGCAGGTTGTTGAAGAAGTGCTCTACTATGCTCGATTGCCAACCCACTCGTCATGCCCGCGAAGGCGGGCATCCAGTAAGTTGTCGATTCAGATAGATTCCCGCCTGCGCGGGAATGACTTGCAACACACGGAAACTGTTTCTCTCTCTTTGTGCGCGGCAGACCTCCCGGTCTGCCCGCTTGAAGGATGTATCCAGGGTAAACGAGGAGCGGACGAGGAGAGGCTGTCCCAAAAGTTCGTTTCGCAGGGTCCTGATCCGCCCAGGCGGATTGTGACCCTGCGATCTTCTCTAAACGGTTGCGGAGAGCGCGCATAGGAGACCGGTGGTTCACACGCCCTCCTTGGGAGGTCGAAGGAACCACCGGAACGGGCACTTGCGGGGCAGACGAGGACGTCTGCCGCCCACAGCAACGGCGTTATGCAGGTCGCTTTCGGGACCTAACATTAGAACAGTTCCAAGCGCAGTTGAGCGTAGAAAGACCGCTCCGGTCCCACGAAGTACTCTGCCCAGCCTGTGACAACGGTCTGACCGTCTTGATCCATTAGATAGTTGTCACCGTAACCAGACACTTCGTGTTTCCGATCAAACAGGTTGTCGACTCTTCCCTGAATAGTGAACCGGCCAACGTCAAGCAGATCACCAAATGTGTAACCTACCGAGACCGATGATGTCCAGTACGGATCGATGGACAAATCCTCGAGGTTATACAACTCCATGTATTGCCGTCCGACATAATGGCTCCTCCACGTGATCTGTAGCGGTCTGGCGTCGTAGGCGACGATTAGATTGCCCAGGTAGTCTGGAAATCCGACGATGGTTTTGTCTTTGAAGTCGACCGGCAACCCATCTACTTCCTTCTGATACTCCTTCACTCGGTTATAATTGTAGGCAAAGTTCCCCTCGATCTTGATTTCATTACGTGGTTTGACGGCGCCGGTCAATTCCAGTCCGGCGTGCACGGAACGATCGGCATTGACCGTTATCACCAAACCGTTGTTTTCATTGATGCCGCCGTATGGGATAATCTCATCGCGAAACTCCATCCAAAAGCCATTGATCCCGAAGGTATATCTCGAGTGGCGGTACTGACCGCCCAGTTCAAAGTTGTATACGCGCTCGCTGGCCGCGGTGGGGTCACCGAACTGGATGACGCTGTCGCCTGAAGCAGTGAGTGACACCGACTCGATTTCGAGGGAGGGCATGATCCATGGATCATTGGCGTCATAGATGGCGGCGTCGGTCGGGGTGCGCGATGAAAGGGCAAAGGAAGTGAACATGGTCCAACCGCTGCTGAAATCGTAATTGAAACCGACGCGCGGCGAGAAGAACAGCCAGTCGACATTGTAGTCGTAGCCCTTGAAGGCGCCCATGCGCGCCTGATCAAAGCTGTAGCGCTGATAACGCATCTGGGCGGTGGCCAGGACGCTCAGACGGTTAGTTAAATCGTAATCCTCCTGTAACCAAAGCGACCCTACCCACTTCTTACCAAAATACTGGTAGTAACGATGTTGCGGATCGAACACGCCGGTCAAGTGCTGCGCCCATACCACCTGTCCCCAATGGTCGGACTCGAAATAGTAGAACGATCCTCCGAGTGAATGGCGGCCGCGCTCGTGGTCGATGTCGAGCCGAGGATTCCAGCCGTACTGGTTTTTCTCAACCCACTGTTGACGCACCAGATCACCTGACTCATGACCGCCCGTGAGCGATGTGTCCAGATTGTACTCATAGAATGACCTGGCACCTTTGAACTGCTCGTAGAAGCCCTTGCCGCGAATATAGTAGAGCGTATTGGACAGCGTTGTGTGCTCGTTGATTCGATAGATATTGTGCAAATGATAGTGCGGCTGATTGAAGTTGTCGGTTTCATTGGAATAGGTGTGCCAGGGATTGACCCGGCGATCCTGAGCGATCGCCTCACGCGACGCGCCGGAGTAGGCCAGGTGCATTTTCATCGGACCCCCGTAAACATACAGTTCGGTCCACATATTGGGATCGAGACGGGCTATCGAGAAGTAGTAGCTCCAGCCATGATACCAACTGTTATAGCGATAGCCACCCGTTTTCTGTTTGGAAAAGCGCCCGGAGAAAGCCCAGCGTCCACCGATCAATCCGGTTGAGTATTCAAGGCTCTGTTTGTAAACGTCGCTTACGGACTTACCGCCGGAGGTGTACTCGCCGTAACCGAACGACAGCGACGTTTTCCGTTCGCGACTGAAACCGCTGGTGACGATGTTGACCGAACCCCCGAAGGAAGCATCTCCGTAGAGCGAGTTCCCCACCCCGCGCTGCACCTGAATGTCGGTGACATTGGCGGCGAAATCGGGCAGGTCGACGAAATAGGTGGCTTGATCTTCTGGATCGTTGAGTGGTACACCGTTGATGTAGGTGGTGATCCGCTTGTCATCGAACCCTCTTATCTTCATGTAGCTGTATCCAAGAGATGCTCCGCCATCGCTGAAGGCGTGCAGGTTAGGCGTGCTACTTAACAGCAAAGGGAACTCGCCGACTGTATAGTCGCGCTCGATCTCTTGACGGGAGAGATTGTCGAAGGCGACCGGCATCACGCCCATCTGGGCGCGGTCGGCGGTTACCAGGATATCCTCGCCGCGGATGAACATCGGTTCCAGTTTGATGGTTGGCGGCAGGTCGTCGGTTCGGAACTGCCGCGCGCGATACCCGACGGCCGACACTGTGACCCGGGTGATCCCCTCTCTGGTCGAGAGACTGAACTCGCCGCGGTCGTCGGTGGCGGCGCCGACGCCGTCAAGATTGGTGACCACCGAAGCGCCGACGATAGGCTGGCCGTCCTCGTCAACGACCTTCCCGCCCAAGGGGAGAGCGTAGCTGGCCGACGCCAACAGAATCACCATGATGATGGCTGTGGTGATGTGTTTCATGACAGTAACCTCGCGTTAAACGTTAACAGTTCTTGCAAGATTCCGTCCTGAATCGATAGGTTGCCCTGCACGGGCCGTGGGGATGCGGTTCACATCTCCGTTTGCCTACGCCGGTATTACCCGGATCAGGTCGTGGGGGTATAATCTCAGGCGGTGTTTATTTCGCCACCCCCAACGGAACATTCTTCATGGAGTCTACGCTGCGAGCAGTGACTTGGCAAGTCTTTTTTTGGATTGACGCGGGGCAAAGTCGCTCAGGTCCGGTGGCGTCCGGCTGGGTATCGGCGCACTTTCATACTGGTTCCCAATAAAACATGGCATGTAAGGAGATTCATTTGTATCTTTCATATACAGACATATGGAGAATTCTATATCTTCTTAAGGAGAGGTGGAAATGAATAAAGTTGCGATCATTGGCGCCGGCCTAATGACCAAACCCCTGGTTGACTATTTCATTGAGACATGTGGATACGAAGTGATAATGATAAACAGGACTGTTTCAAAAGCAGAACATGTCATTGCAGGAAGGTCCGCCGGCAAGGCCGTTTCATGGCCTGATAATGACCCCGGTGTTCTTGATGAGGTGATCAGCCAGGTTGATATCGCGATCAGTATGGTGCCCAAGCCGATTCACATTCATGTTGCTAAATCTTGTTTGCGCAATAGCAAGAGCATGGTTACCACGGCTTATGAGATTCCTGAATTACTGGCCCTGGAAAAAGAAGCAAAGGAAAAGGGAATACTGATTCTCAATGAACTGGGCGAAGTCCCGGGAATGGATCATTTCGGTACCCAGTTGATTCTCGATGAGATCAAAGAAGAGGGTGGTCGAGTGATCAGTCTTGATTCGTATGGCAGTGGGCTGCCCTCCTATGAATCTAATAATAATCCGATGGGGTACAAGTTCTCCTGGGATCCAAGAACGGTTTTCGTGGCGGCGCAAACGGGAGCAGCATATCTGAAGAACGGAAAGAGAATCGAGGTGCCTGGTGATAAGCTCTTTGAACACTTCTGGTATGTGGATATAGATGGGTTAGGGACCTTTGAATCATATCCCAACAAAGATGTACAGAAGTACGTGAAACCATTCGGCCTGGACAAAGATGTTTCTTTCTACCGCGGGCTGTTACGGTTTTCCGGCTATTGTAATCAAATGAGAATGGTGAGCGCGCTCGGCCTGTTTGATAGTGATAAGGTCAGCAATTTCGAAGGGACAACCTACCGCCAATTCACAGCGTCTCTGATTAACCTGGAATCGCCTGATGATCTTGAACACAAATTGAGCGATCACTTGAAGGTTGATTATAATGCAGATATCATACATCGGTTGAAATGGCTCGGATTCTTCGATGATATCCCCATTGATATTAAGCAAGGCACGAAGTTGGATGTACTTCTGGACCTAATGCTGAAAAAGATGATGTACGAGCCTCACGAGAAGGATATGATCATTCTTCACATCAATGTGCTTGCCGAATTCTCCGGAGGTCGCAGAGAAAGACGGTTAGCCACAATGGTTGTGAAGGGGATTCCGAACGGTGATTCCGCCATGTCGAGGGCGGTTGCCCTTCCGCCGGCCATTTCGGCGAAACTCATCATGGAGGGTAAGATCAAGGCGACAGGTACCCTTATGCCTCCAACTCTTCCTGAACTTTACAGGCCGGTACTTGATGAGTTGAGTGATTTCGGTTTCGAATTCGACCGCAAAACAATACCACTGTAGGTTGCTGTGGGCGGCAGACGTCCTCGTCTGCCCCTTGGTTATCTTGGAGATGCCCTTCAAGCGGGCAGACCGGGAGATCTGCCGCGCACAAAGAGATCGGCACGTGGTGCTATTTGAGCAGGATCATCTTACGTGCATTGATGAACTCGCCGGCCACGATACGATAGTAGTAGATGCCACTGGCAACAGCCTTGCCGTCCTGGCTGTGACCCTCCCAGACAACCTGGTGCGGTCCGGCCGATCTGGTATCGTCTACCAGAACCTGGATTGTCTGACCAAGCAGGTTCAGCACTTCGACACGGACATGTGAACGCGACGGTAGATTGTATTCTATCGTGGTGGACGGGTTAAACGGATTGGGGTAGTTGGGGTTGAGGAGGTACTTTTCCGGCATGGGTTCACCATCGGCAGCGACATCCATCGGCAACGCCGGGGTGTAGACAACGTCCAACACGGAACCGTAGAGTACAAAGGTGTTGTCGTCACCGTCGGAGTCATCATTGGCGGTCAGCACTACCTCAATCTCACCGTTGCTCAACTCAGATTCCTGCACACCTATGGAGTCATCAGGGTTGGGGCCGATTAGAAAATGACGACGGTGGAGGTTATCCAAATCTACTGAGTCAACCATGACTACCAGGTCGCCGTTAGCGCTATTTCGCAGAAACAGTTTCAGCCGCACCCGCTCGACCACGCCGTCGGGCAGCAGTGGCGGGGTGATGTCGATGACCGAGTGAACGAAGCTGAGAAGTGATGTCGGCTGACCGAACTCACTGTTACCAGGCAGGGTGGCCTCCCAATACGCGACCCCGCTGTCATTGTCAAGGCGCGTAATTCGGAGGGTGACGTTCTCGTCGATGCTTTCCTGGTAGTAGGCGTCCTCAGCGACAACACTGGCTGCGGCGAAGAGGCCCAGCAATAGTATAACCAGATTTGTTCTCATGATATTCTCCTCAACGGCTTTTTGATAGATGTAAGCAACAATTATACCGAGGCGTCGGCATCAGTCAAGTGGTTGCGGATACACGACTTAATTAACAGGGCGGGCGGTCCGGTTTGCAGCTACTTGCAGTACTGTTCGGCAGATATCCCCAGAACCTGCCGCTTAGACAGTCAGCCCGAACCCACCCGTACCGGGCCGTGACTTGAGAGAACACCTACCTTCCCCCTAGCCTTGTCAACTCTTTCAGCTTCTCGTCTGAGATGCGATAAAATGAACTCTTGTATCCATAGTACAGTGCGAAACCATAGAACAGGAGATCCACCGGGTTGAACGTTTCCACCAGCATTTCAACCGCAGTATCAAAGTCAAGCTGTGACAGCACCGCCGTAACCTCCACCCCCTCCTCTTTGGCAATGAAGACACAGATAGTGAGGAGATTCCCGGCCAGACAACCAGCCAGCGAGAAAACCGCGCCGATCACACCGAAGCTGGTGTCGACGCCCTTGCCGAATTGTCGGACTGAATAGCCGACCAGGAACCCGACCCCGATGGCCATCCAGCCGATCTGGTAATCCGTGTAATAGGCTACCATCGCCCAAACCCAGGCGCCCAGGGCAGCCGCGCCGATACCACCGAGAGCACCCAAAGCGAGATTCTGATTGTCGCGCACTTCCTGAAGGTGCTGCTGCAGCCTTATCTGGTCGATCTCGACCGGAGGTTGAGTTTTCCCGTTTTCAGGTTTTTCCATACTTTCTCTCCCGGAATCGACTTCTACATCGCTGATCCTGCAATCTCAGATATCCCTCGCGGCAGAACGTGTTCTACTTCACGGCCTCGAGGCCGACCGCTGGAGTGAAATATACGACAGGCCCTTGCCACAGGCAAGTGATGGTCGTGGGCGGCAGACGTCCTGAGGCTGCCCCTTGATTATCTTGGATACGTCCTTCAAACGGGCAGACCGGGAGGTCTGCCGCGCACAGGCTGAATCAAGGGCGACCCGTGCTTTCGGAATGAGTGCTGTCCGGCAGTAGTTGCAGGAGGAACTCGATGCCGCCATTGTGGAATTCGATGCGCCTTCGGGGTGGGTTCTTGACCGACGGATCGATACACTGCTCCGGCACTCCCAGTCGAGTGGGGAAAAGTGCGTCGCTCTCGTAGTCACCCACACCGTAGTAGTCGTACAGTTTGGCCGACAGCGACAACATGTTGCCGGTAACGCCGGCGATGCTGTTGTCGGAGCATCTTTCCCAGAAGAAAAAGATAGCCGCTGTACCGTCGGGCGCCAGGTCGACATGTTCACTTGAAACCACCAGCCGCAGAAGTGAGGCTCGCCGACCGATTCCGTAGCAGTGCGGCCTGGTCTCATCCGGGATCAACTCAGCCAGCGCCACTATATGCCACAAGCTGCGTGGGTAGTTTTCGCGAACGCTTCCATCTTCGGCCTGAGCGTTAAAAAACTCCCAGGAACAGGAATCCAGAATCTCGCCCGGCAGGATTTCGAGGATTTCCACGAACCGACTCTCAAGCGCCAACCTGAGATCGAATGCAGCCAGGAGGTTGCCACCCGACTCAAGCGTGACATCCAGAGTATCGAGAATGCGGCCGCGATGCACGGTCAGGCGCTCGACTGACAGCACGAAGTTGGCGGTATCCTCGACCTCCTGCGGCAGAACGATACTGCTGTTTTCACTCGACTGATGACTGCTGTCGGGTTGCTCGCTCGTTGCCCTGATCGGCGTTGCTAAAACCAGCAGGCTGCAGAATAACAAGGCTACTGGCGAAATCAAATCGAATCCTTTCAGAACGAGTTGTAGACGAACATGCGTCTCGTCATAACGTACTCTCAACCATAAAAAAAGCCCACCGGTTAGGGTGGGCTCAGAAAGCCTTGTGTCTACTTGACGACTTCAAACTTGTAGGGTCCACCCCATGCAGGGGACAACGACGGACCAATACGAGCCGGTGCGGAAAACAGCCATTTGCCGCCCGGTGGAAAGAACGCTGAGTCGATAACCAGCACGCCGACCTCGGGAACCATAACGTCAAATGACAATTTTCTTTCAGCCTTGTGCGCTACGTACTTCGACTTGACGGACAATCCACCAAAACCGATCGTATCTGGCAGCTTGCCGTCCCAATCAGTCTCCCGAACAAAGACGCCATTGAGATCCCAGATCGACTGATCCTGCCAACCGTTGTAACCCTTGATATCGCCGGCTTCGTTCAAACCGCCGTTGGTATCGGCTACGTGTACTATCTTGGCCAGGTCCGGCGAGGTAAGTTTGAAACCCATCGTGAAACCCGTAAAGACAGTATCGTTCTCAATAATAATGTCGATCGAAACCGGTTGGCCCGCTTTAATGGTTGTCTCATTCACTGCTCCCTCACCGGAGAGCTTCATTGAGATGTCGGTGGCTGAAATCGAGGCAACACCGAAAGCTAAGGCCACGATGGCGATGGTCAATGTGATACACCTGCGCATATACTTCTCCTGATGTATGGACATCACTTCTTTGTTCTCGTGCTTATTCTCAAAGTATCGACAATTCAGCGGCTTAGATTATACCAAGCCGCTCGAAGCTTGTCAACCGAATTCTCGGCAAACCGCCTGCCGAGGTTCGGATTACAGATCAGACAATCCGAACCATCAAATCGGGGGCAACCAATTCCGATCCTTATACCCACCGCGCTGCCAAACGATCAATCTGAGTGGTTATCGCCGATGAATCCCGATTTTTCGTTGACATGGCGGGATCGCGCCCTTTATTAGATCGAAAAAAACCGTGAGATACGGAGACGACATGACGACCACTGCAACCAAAGCGATCCCAGCCAGCGTTGCCGGGCAATCGAGTTACTCATCAATCGGGAAAAAGATACTACAGGCCATAACGGGGATTACCTTCATAGGGTTTGTCTCGGGCCACTTGATCGGCAACCTGCAAATCTTCCTCGGCCAGGAAAAACTGAACGCCTATGCCGAGTTGTTGCATCATCTGGGCGGACTGCTTTGGATTGTGCGCGGCACGCTGCTGGTCTTTCTGACAATACATGTCTGGACCGGTATACGACTGTATTTCCAGAATTGGTCAGCGCGACCGGTGTCCTACCAAGAGCAGAAATCGATCGAGGCCGGCCTGACCTCCAAGACCATGATCTGGTCGGGACTGGGGATACTTCTCTATGTCGTCTACCACCTGCTGCATTTCACGTTTGTAGTCACCAACCCGGAGTACGCCGGGCTTACCGACAGTGCCGGTCGCTTCGATGTTTATTCGATGGTCATTCTCGGCTTTCAGAACTACCTGATATCAGGGGTTTACATAGTAGCGATGCTGGCTTTGGCCTTCCACATAAACCATGCCCTGCCCAGCCTTTTTCAAACCCTGGGCCTCAACCGGCCATCTGTCCGCCCCTGGCTCAAACGCCTGGGCACGCTTGCCGCCCTGCTGTTCTTCTTCGGCTACTGTTCGATGCCGGCGGCGGTATTACTGAACATCATCAAACTGCCGGGAGGAGGAAACTGATATGACACTGGACGCCAAAACCCCGTCAGGTCCGCTTGCCGACAAGTGGACCAAGCATAAGTTCGACATGAAACTGGTCAATCCTGCTAACAAGCGTCGGTTCAGCGCTATTGTCGTCGGCAGTGGCCTGGCGGGCGCATCGGCAGCAGCCAGTCTGGCGGAACTGGGTTACAACGTTAGCTGCTTCTGCTTCCAGGACAGCCCTCGGCGGGCACATTCCATAGGCGCGCAAGGCGGTATCAACGCGGCCAAGAATTACCAGAATGACGGCGACTCTGTATTCCGTCTTTTCTTTGACACCATCAAGGGGGGTGATTTCCGGTCTCGTGAAGCCAATACTTACCGCCTGGCAGAGGTGTCGGTCAATATCATCGACCAGTGCACAGCACAGGGGGTGCCATTCGCACGTGAATACGGCGGTACCCTGGCCAACCGATCATTCGGCGGTGCTCAGGTGTCACGGACATTCTACGCCCGCGGGCAGACCGGGCAGCAGTTGCTGCTGGGCGCCTATTCTGCATTGAGCAGGCAGATCGGGTTGGGGCAGGTGAAGATGTTCCCACGCACGGAGATGCTTGATCTGGTACTCATCGACGGACATGCCAAAGGGATTGTAGTGCGCAACCTCGTAACCGGCAAAATCAGTTCGCATGCCGCTGATGCCGTCGTGCTGGCAACTGGTGGCTATGGCCGAGTGTTTAACCTCTCCACTATGGGTTTAGGCTGCAATGTCACCGCTGCTTATAAAGCTCACAAGAAAGGCGCTCTGTTTGCCAATCCCTGCTACACCCAGATCCATCCGACTTGTATCCCGCATTCTGGAGAGTATCAGTCCAAACTGACGCTCATGTCGGAATCGCTGCGCAACGATGGCCGCATCTGGGTACCCAAAAGCAAAGACGATAAGCGTCTACCGGGTCAAATCCCGGAAGAGGAACGCGACTATTATCTCGAACGCAAATACCCGAGTTTCGGCAATCTGGCTCCGCGAGATATCTCTTCGCGCAGTGCCAAAGAGGTCTGCGATGAAGGTCGTGGTGTTGGTGAGAGTGGATATAGTGTCTACCTTGATTTTGCCGATGCAATCAATCGGCTTGGTAAAAAGATGATTGAGCAGCGTTACGGTAACCTGTTCGACATGTACCACCTGATTACCAATGAAAACCCATATCAGGTTCCGATGCGGATATATCCCGCCACCCACTACACCATGGGCGGTCTCTGGGTTGACTATAATCTGGAAAGCAATATTCCCGGTCTGTTTGTTATTGGCGAAGCAAACTTCTCCGACCACGGCGCCAACCGATTGGGTGCCTCGGCACTTATGCAGGGTTTGGCCGATGGTTACTTCATCCTTCCTTATACCATCGGTAATTATTTTGGCCGTGTCGGCGCACAAAACACATCACCTGACCGCAATGAATTTCGCGAGGTTGAACAAGAAGTTTCGGCGCAAACAAAGAAGCTGCTGACGATCAACGGAAAGCGGACGGTCGATTCTTTCCACAAAGCCCTGGGAAAGATCATGTGGGAATACTGCGGTATGGCACGTAACAAGACCGGATTGGAGAAAGCGTTGGAGAAAATTCCGGCGCTCCGAGAGGAATTCTGGCAAAATGCCAAAGTTCTCGGTACGAATGAGGAAATGAACATGCTGCTGGAGAAAGCTTGGCGACTGGCCGACTTTCTGGAGTTTGCAGAACTCTTTACTATCGACGCTTTGCAACGAGAGGAATCCTGCGGCGCTCACTTCCGCGAGGAGTATCAGACTAAAGAGGGGGAGGCTGTGCGTAACGATAGAAAGTTTGCCTACGTAGCTGCCTGGGAACACAAGGGTGTCGGTAACAAGCCAGAACTTCACAAAGAAGAGCTCGAATTTGAAAGCGTTGAATTGGCCACAAGGAGCTACAAGTGATGAACCTAACACTGCGCGTATGGCGTCAAAAGAACGCTCAGGACAAAGGGGGAATGGAGACGTATGAAGCTCGTGACATCTCTCCTGATATGTCGTTCCTCGAAATGCTGGATACAGTTAACGAAGATCTGGTGACTAAGGGCGTCGAGCCTATTCATTTTGATCATGACTGCCGCGAGGGTATCTGCGGCGCGTGTTCTCTGGTTATAGATGGCATCCCACACGGGAAGGAGCACGCCGCCACCACCTGTGAGTTGCGCATGCGACGTTTCAAGGACGGCGACACTATTACGGTCGAACCCTTCCGCGCTAAGGCGTTTCCAGTAATCAAGGACTTGATGGTCGACCGCTCGGCCTTTGATCGCATCATAGCGGCGGGCGGATTCATCTCCATTAACACCGGCGGCGTCCCCGACGCCAATGCTATCCCGATCTCGAAGGAAAAATCAGACCTCGCTATGGACGCGGCTGCCTGTATCGGCTGCGGGGCTTGCGTGGCGGCTTGTCCCAATGCTTCGGCGATGCTGTTCGTGTCGGCCAAGGTGACGCAGTTTGCGAATTTGCCGCAAGGTCGTGTGGAGGCAGCCGAGCGCGTGCAAAAGATGGTCGCGCAGATGGATCTTGAAGGTTTTGGCAATTGCACGAACCACTACGAATGCGAAGCAGTCTGTCCGAAGGAGATCAACATCCGCTTCATCGGCCAGATGAACCGCGAGTTCATGAAAGCCAAGACGGGGTTAGGGTAGCAAGCTACTTCTTCGCCCTACGGGCGGATTGAGGTACGAACGCGCGAAGCGCGAGAAACACGGCCTGACCGTGTCATTCCGGCGCAGGCGGGAATCCATCCTTGACTTGGTGCTGTCAGGCGGCGGGTGGCCCGGACGTTCGGGCTTGTTGAAAAACCCCGAGAGCCGTCATTGCGAGGGGTCCGCCGCGGCGGACGACGCGGCAATCTCAATTCGTTGGGTGACATACAGTATGAGATTGCCGCGCTCCCTGCAGACGCTCGCAATGACAACCAAAGGGACTTTATCAGCACTCCCGTTCGTCCGGGTTTCATAACTACCGTCTACTAGGGCAGGAGCCCTGTTGTGGGTGCTATCAGGCGACTCGCCTGACGGCCAGCACATGTGAAGGCAGGCGTCGGGCGGGGTCGCCCGACACCACCCGAGTAGTTATGTTTGGTGATTTTTTCAACAGTCCCGCTGGTGGGCATCCCTCCAATCACCATTACTCCCGCTGAATCTTCAGGCTCAGCAGGCACAGATAGAAGCCATCGGCTTCGGATATCAATTCAGGAGCCGATCCTAAAGATCACTTGTGACCCTGATCCTGTCTTTTGCACAATATGTGAACCGTGCCCAACCACGTCCTGGTTTCAGAGTCCTTCTGGGTTCTCAGCGGCTGGCTTGTTCCCAATAGAACCGGACTTCTGCCTGCTATCAGGCGGTTTAGGCTTGGCGGCGAGTCGGCGGCACACCGCTTGCTAAATCTGTCGTCATGGAACCTGAAGTTTTCTCCCAGCTACGCCTGCTCGAGACCGACCAGCT
>JAUWMW010000058.1 GCA_030612965.1 bacterium | reverse complement strand
TCCGAGAATAACGAGTTATACAAGGATTTTCACAAGTTTGCCTCTTTCACGTCACTGACGGCAGTGAAGCAGGGTGTTTATCTCCTTGAAGAGTCTATACGGCAGATCGAAGAATACGGGTTGATCTCGGAAAGGACGCAGGTAAACCCGCTTTGGTTTGCCCTCGGAATTCCCGTATTTCTATTCGTGGCTTCACTTTTCACAGCCCCAATGCAACGATTGCTGGGGATTGATCGCTACGGTGATAAGCAATTGACTGAGGAAGAGCGGGTGATGCAGTGCAAGGAGCTTCAGGTTATTTTCCACGGCCGTCTGAAGGAGTTCGATGCCGATTACGTATTCAGCCGAGACTCATTAGGGGTGATTCTTTCAAGAAAGTACCGGCAGCGTACGCAATTGATCCCTGTCGAGATTGAGAAATTCTGGAAACCGGCGATAATACGCAGAGACAATTTGATTGACTCGTTTCTGGTCGCTTTCGAAGCAGCCGGGTGCGACACCAACACACTGCGTTACACAAGACACCTTCGAAAGTGAAAGTCCAGTTAGTGCGTCATGCTGAGCGGAGTCGAAGTATGACGCTTTTCCTGCGATAAGTACGTCGCCCTTCGACTCCGCTCAGGGTGACGTTTTGGTGCGCTCAGGGTGACGTTTTTCCTGCGATAAGTACGCCGCCCTTCGACTCCGCTCAGGGTGACACTACCCCACCACCTTCAGTCGCGCGTATTTGGCCATGATCTTCTTGATGCCGATGCCGGTAAACATGATCTCCAACTGCAAAGACTCACCGAAGCCTTCAGCGCGGATGATCTTACCCCGCCCGAAAGTCGGGTGTTGCACGATGCGACCGGGACGCAAACCTTCGTTGTCATTGTCCCATTCATAATGAACACCCGCCGGGGCCGACTCGCCGGCCGAGGAAGTACCGAACAGTGATCTAGACTGTGCCGCCGGACGGTGGACCGGTTGTCGTTGTCGCAGATCAATGACATCCACGAGTTCAGGAGGTATCTCTTTCAGGAAGCGTGACGGAATGGACGTTGTCTGACCAAAGCGAAAGCGGCTGGCGGCTGTGGAAAGGTAAAGCCGTTTGCGAGTACGGGTGGCGCCGACGTAGAAAAGACGGCGCTCTTCTTCCAGTTCCATCGGATCGTCGATGGCGCGTTGCAGTGGGAAGAGTCCTTCCTCAAGTCCGACAAGGTACACGGTGTCATATTCAAGCCCCTTGGCCGCGTGCAGGGTCATCAGCGTAACCTTATCTTCGGTCTCGTTGTATTCATCGAGATCGGTGTAAAGTGAAATAGTCGCCAAATATTCGGCCAGTCCGGCGGCGCCGTTGGTGCGGGCAAAAGCCGCAGCTCCCTCGATGAACGCCTCGATATTCTCCACGCGGGTCTGCCCGACCGTCTTGTCTTCCTCAAGCAACTCCGGAATCAGGTTCAAGTCATCTACCAACTCCTGAGTCAGGAAGTCCACCGGCACTTCCTGAAACTTCCGACGGTGCTTTTCGATCAGATCAACGAACGGCTTGAGGCGTTTTCCAACGGCCGACAGTTCCGCGAAGGCATTAGCATCGGTGGCGATTTGAAAGTAGGGTTTGTTTTCTCGCCGGGCCAACTCAGCGATAACGCCAACTGTCTTCACGCCGATGCCGCGCTTCGGGTAGTTGATAATGCGTTGGAAGGAGACATCATCGTAGGGGTTGGCGATCAGTTTCAGGTAAGCTATGAGGTCCTTGATTTCCTTGCGCTGATAGAAAGCGATGCCACCTACAATCTGATAAGGCAGACTCCGTCGGCGCAGTTGCTCCTCGAAGGGACGGGACTGGGCGTTGGTGCGGTAGAGCACCGCCATCTCGCCCAGCGGCGTTTGCGTCCGGCCCTGCTCGATAGAGTCAATGACAGCGACCGCTTCAGTCTCGGCGTTGTCGACTTGCCACAGCTTCAGCTTCTCGCCGACCTGGCCGGTAGTGCGGAGGGTCTTACCTTTGCGCGCTTCGTTGTGAGCGATCACGGCCGAGGCGGCTTCCAGGATGTTCCGAGTCGACCGGTAGTTTTGTTCCAGCTTGATAATGCGGGCACCAGGATAGTCTTTCTCGAAATCCAGAATGTTGCGAATATCGGCACCGCGCCATCCATAGATAGATTGATCTTCATCACCCACGACACAGATATTGTTGTGGTCGCCGACGATGTGCTTCAACATCAGATACTGCACGTGATTGGTGTCCTGGTACTCATCGACCATGATATACCTGAAGCGCCGGCGGTAGCGCTCGCCGACCGCGTGGTTATCTTTTAGCAGCAGCACCGTGTTGAAAAGGAGATCGTCGAAGTCCATGCCGTTGCATTCTCGGAGGCGCTGCTGATAGAGAAGGTATATCCTGGCCGTAGCTTCTTCGAAGTATCCGGAGGCCGAGGCAGCGAATGAATCGGCGGAGATGAGTTTGTTCTTGGCGTCGGAAATTTTTCTCAGTTGGGGCTTGGGCGCAAACTGGCTGGTATTCAAGCTGAGTTCGGTGATGCAGTTCTTGACCAGGCTGGTGGAGTCGATGCTGTCGAAGATCGTGAACGAGTTCTGATAGCCGAGTTCGCTCGCCTCGCGGCGCAACAGTCGGGCACAAAAGGAATGAAAGGTTGAGACGTTGAGTTGTTCGATGGAGCCACCGAGGAGCGACGCCACTCTGTCCTGCATCTCGCCGGCTGCCTTGTTAGTGAAGGTGACCGCCAGAATCTGGTACGGCTCGGCCAGTTGTTGACGAAGAAGATTAGCCAGTCGTCGCGTCAGTACCCGTGTCTTACCGGACCCGGCTCCGGCAATGACCAACAGCGGCCCTTCGGTGGTGGTGACGGCTTCGCGCTGCGCTTCGTTGAGATCGTCCAGCAATCGGTTCATCACAGTGGGGTTGAATATACACGCGTTCGGGCGTTTGGCAACGACATAGCTGGAAGTTTCCGCCGGAAACGAAAAAACCCCCAGCCAAACGGCCGGAGGTTGCTCTAAACCCTGGGGCAGACGTCGGTATTATTCGTAGACCGACACCTGTTTGCGATCTTTGCCGACCCGTTCGAACTTGACAACGCCGGTTACTTTGGCAAACAGGGTACAGTCTTTGCCTATCCCGACATTATAGCCAGGCTTGATCCTGGTGCCGCACTGACGCACTATAATCGATCCGGCCGGGATTGCCTGGCCGCCGTATACTTTGGTCCCCCGTCGCTGACCGTTGGAGTCACGGCCGTTCTTGGAAGAACCGACACCTTTCTTATGAGCCATCTAAACCTCTATCTACTGAGCGTTCTTGTCTCAATACTTCAAGTAGTTTATCGCCGGATATTCCGGCTACTACAGCCACGTATAATAACAATTCGGCGGCCAAAGGCAAGCGAAATCTGCAAGTGGTTGGGACTGAATTCGTTGTCGAGCTCCCGGTTCCATCGCCGGAGTAGTCGACTACCTAAACGAAAACGGCCGGGCTGATGGCCCGACCGTCTGCAAAATAAGCAATCGAATCAGATTCGTTCAACCCTGGTGGTTGCTGATCTCCGTCTGCTGACCCTTGTCCTTGGTTGCGCTCTTGTCAAGGACAAAGGTGAGTTCATTTTCAGTGGCGCCGACAATCAACTCGCAGTCTCCGGCGTACTGGCCGCGCAGGATCTCTTCGGCCATCGGATCCTCCAGGTATTTCTGGAGGGCACGCTTCAGCGGGCGAGCGCCGTAGGCAGGCTCGAAACCCTTGTCGGCCAGGAAATCACAGGCCTCCGGAGTCAACTGGAAACTGATACCTTTCTCGGCCATCCGTTTGGCGATATCGGCCACCAGGATGTGGATGATTGTCTTTATGTGCTCACGATCCAGGGCGTGGAAGATCAGCGTCTCATCGATTCGGTTGAGCAGTTCCGGATTGAACATCTTTTTGAGTTCTTCCTTGATCTTCTTTCCCATATTGTTGTGCGAGAGGTCAACCTGCTGGGCATCAAAGCCAACCGTCTTGTCGTCACGAAGCTGTCGCGTTCCGACATTCGAGGTCATAATGACGATGGTGTTTTTGAAGTCGACCTTGCGCCCGAACGAGTCAGTCAGCGATCCATCGTCAAACAACTGCAAGAGAATATTGAAGACATCCGGATGGGCCTTCTCAATCTCATCCAGAAGCACCACAGAATATGGTTTGCGACGAACCTTCTCGGTCAACTGGCCGCCTTCCTCATAACCGACGTAGCCGGGGGGAGCGCCGATCAAACGGGACACGGCGAACTTCTCCATGTATTCCGACATGTCGATTCGAATCAGCGAATCGACGTCGTCAAACAGGAACTGAGACAACTGCCGCGCCAACTCGGTCTTGCCGACGCCAGTGGGGCCAAGGAACATAAAGGCGCCGATGGGCCGACGAGGGTCAGCCAGTCCGGCTCGCGCCCGACGTATCGCTTTTGCGATGGTCGCAATAGCCTCCTCCTGCCCGATAATCGTCTTCCCCAATTCCTCTTCCATCCGGAGCAGCCGTTTCGATTCGCTTTCCTCCAGGCGGAAAAGTGGGATGCCGGTCATTTTGGCCAGCACCGTCGCCACTTCGTCGGCCGAAACGGTTATCTTCTGCTCTTCGCGCGCTTCTTCCCAGTCCTTCTGCAACTGAGTCAGTTTGTCCTTTTTGGCCTTGATTTCGTCGCGCAACTGGGCGGCGGTTTCAAAAGCCTGGTTCTTGACCGACTGTTCTTTTTTCTGTTGCAGAACAACGATTTCGTTCTCGGTCTCGGCGAACTCGGTCGGTCGCGTGTAACTGGCCAGATGAGCGCGAGACCCGGCCTCGTCGATCAGGTCGATCGCCTTATCCGGTTGAAACTTCCCGGAGACATAACGATTGGACAGCTTGACGGCAGCATCAATCGCCTCGTCGGAAATCTTCAACTGGTGATGTTCCTCATACTTCTCGCGAAGGCCGGCCAGAATCTTGATCGTGTCTTCCTCAGACGGCGGCTCGACCATTACTGTTTGAAAGCGTCGTTCGAGAGCGCCATCCTTTTCGATATACTTGCGGTACTCGTTCAGAGTAGTGGCGCCGATGCAACGCAGTTCACCGCGTGACAACGAAGGTTTGAAGATATTCGACGCATCCAGCGAGCCTTCCGCACCGCCGGCGCCCACGATAGTGTGCAACTCATCGATAAAGATAATCACATCGGCGGCGTTGATGATTTCGGTCATCACCGCTTTGAGACGTTCTTCAAACTGACCGCGGTACTTGGTACCGGCCACCAGCGAGGCCATGTCCAGAGTGACCACCCGTTTGTTCTCCAGTGTCTGGGGCACCCGATTCTCCACAATGCGCTGGGCCAGGCCCTCGACGATAGCCGTCTTGCCGACACCCGGTTCGCCGATCAAAACCGGGTTGTTCTTCTTGCGGCGTGAGAGCACCTGAGTGACTCTTTCGATTTCTTCGGTACGGCCGATGATTGGATCCAGTTTGCCGCGTCGAGCCAGTTCGGTAAGGTCCCGTCCGAAATGATCGAGGGCCGGGGTCTTTGATTTCTTGCGCTTTTTCTTGAAGGAGGACGGTTTGCCGTTCTGGACGTTTTTCAGCTCTTCGTAGGCTTCCTTGTAATCGATCTCATAAGTGGACAACACTTGTGCAGCCACGCCTTCCTCATCCTTGAGCAGGGCCAGCAAGATGTGCTCGGTGTCGATGTCCTTGGACTTCAAGGCGCGCGCTTCCTGACCGGAGACTTCCAGCGTTTTCTTCGCCCGCGCAGTCAACGGGAGCTGTCCCATGGTCATCGTGCCGCCGGCCGGTTGGACCACTTCCTCAATAGAGGCTTTCAGGTCGGCCAGGTCCAGTCCGAGGTTGGCGATGACTTCGACCGCTGTTCCTTCGCCCAGGCGAATCAGTCCCAGCAAGAGATGCTCGGTCCCTATGTAGTCATGCCGCAGGCGGGCCGCTTCGTCGCGCGCGAATTCTATCGCCTTACGGGCCCGTTCGGTGAACATCTCATTCATATCCTGTAATCCTTCCTCTATATTCTAAACAAGAAACTTCTTCTTACTTTAACGGCAACAACGCAGCAAAACCAATCAGTTTTCTACCTGGCGCAGTTTTTCGCGCACCATCTGCGCCCTCACAAAGTCACGACGATTCGAATCCATCTCGTGTCCATAAAATTTCTGTAGATGCGACGGTTGAGACAAAAGCAGAATGTCGTTAATGAGGGCAACGTCAAGAAAATCGATTATCTTCATGGCATGACCCAGTCGCACTGCCGACAGGAGGTTCATGACTTCCTCGGAGGTAAGAACGCGGGCATGCTTGAGGATTCCGTAGGCGCGCCAGATTTTGTCTTCGATCATGTCGGCCGCTTCGTCGATCAACCGCTGGCGGGCGGCGGCTTCGCTTTCAATGATCTCTTCGGCTACGCGGGTAATCTGACGCAAGGTTTCTTCCTCGGTAACGCCCAGTGTTCTCTGATTAGAAAGCTGGAAGAGATTGCCAAGAACGTCGCTGCCCTCGCCGTAGAACCCTCGCACGACCAGGCCGCTGTGGGTGATGCGTGAGATCACTTTGTCAATCTCGCGCGTCAGCACCAGACCGGGTAGATGAATCAGCACTGAGGCGCGCATCCCGGTGCCGGCGTTGGTCGGACAGGCGGTCAGAAATCCGAAATCGGGATCATAGGCGTACTCAAGATGCGCTGAGATTTCGGCGTCATACCGAGTGGCCAGTTTGTACGCGCCCTCCGGGTCAAGACCCGGAGCCAAAGCTTGAATACGGAGATGGTCCTCCTCGTTGACCATTATAGACAGACGCTCCTGCGGATCGATATATAGCGCCTTGGAGTTTTCACCATTGAGAAAACCGGGTGAGATCAGATGTCGCTCCACCAGGAAATCCTGGTCGAGGCGACTCAGATCCGTGGCCTTGTAAAAAAGTCCCTCGGCCAGTAGTTTGGAACGAGCTCGCGTCGAGTCGAAGTAGCCCACAATACGCTCACGGGTGGCGGCATCGGCCGAAGCCGGAAAAAGACACCCGGCGACGTTGCGAGCCAAACGCACCCGGCTGGAAAGGACCACCAGCGCTTCCTTCCCTTCTCCGGACAACCATGCGGCCGGCGATTTAGCCATCTCTTCAAACATCGTATCCACTCTCTATAGTCTCCTTAGCTTTCAACTGAAAAGGAGTTGCGCATCGTCTTAAGCTTGTCGCGAATCTCGGCGGCGCGTTCAAAGTCTTCCGCCTCGATCGCCTTTTTCAATTCCGTCTCAAGGCGCTCTTCCTCTATAACGGGAATAGTGCTATCGTCGTCCGTAACAGGTGATTCGCCAACGGGCGCCCGACCGCGGTGCAGGGATGCGCCGTGGATTTTTCGCATGACTATCTCAAGTCTCGTGCGGAAGGTCTGGTAGCACTCGCCACACCCAAAGCGACCCTGACGCGCGAATTCATCGAACTTCAGGCCGCAGCCCGGGCACGACAACGAATCTTCAGGTCTGGCAGCACTTGCCTGCGGCAAGCTCTCGGCCAAACCGGAGAGGATTTCCGCCAACGGGAACGGCGCCTTCTCCAGGGGAGAATGGAACCCTCTGGCGGCGGCGCACTCTTTGCACAGCGACAGCGTCGTCTTTTCGTTGTTCACTATTTGTGTGATCTGAATGCGTGCTTCGCGTTTGCGGCAATCCTGACATAGCATAGCTTAGTTACCTGCGCGTTATATGGTCGAAAACCTTGCCATCGACAATCTGTGTCTCACTATCGCATCGTTCCGCCAGTTCCCGGTTATGGGTGGCGATCAGAAACGTGGTGTCATTATCGGCGTTGAGTTGGAAGAGCAGATCGTGGAGCCGGCGGCCGGTGGATGTATCGAGATTCCCCGAGGGTTCATCGGCCAGAACAATCGGAGGGTCATTGGCCAGGGCTCGCGCAACCGCCACCCGTTGCTGTTCACCGCCCGACAACTGTTTCGGACGATGGCTTGTCCTATCTCTTAAACCTACCATCTCCAACAGATGTTCCGCCTTGATGGTAGCTTCGTTTTTCTTTTTCCCCGCTACCAACAGCGGTATCATCACGTTTTCAAGGGCTGTGAAGTCGTTCATCAGGTAGTGAAACTGAAAAACGAAACCGATCGTCTCATTGCGAAAGGCGGCCAACTGAGTTTCAGTTTTGTTACCCAAGGTAACGCCGGCTACGGTTACTGCTCCCTCGGTCGGTCGATCCAATCCGCCCATAATGTGCAACAAGGTCGACTTTCCAACGCCGGAGGCGCCGGTCACAACCGCCATCTCCCCGCGGCGAATCCCCAGCGAAAGCCCCTTGAGAACCGGGAGGACACTGTTGGCCGTTTTGAACTGCCGATGTATATTTGTGGCCGACAAAATAAACTCGTTTTTGTCCATCTTTAAGCGTCTGCCGTCCTATGTGTTAACCCATCGCGGGTATACTACTGTTTTCGCCACTTTTGGCCAAAGGTTTAGTCAAGCACAACAGAACCATCGACTTATTGCCTCACGATCTCGATTACCGACATGCGCGCCGCCTGCGTCGCCGGATACAACGCGGCCAGGTAACAGATGACAACTGCGGCGCTACCGGCGGCAACGAAATCTACCAGCCTCGTTTCAATCGGCAGGTAACTGATGAAATAGATATCCGGCGGTAACGAAACGATCTGATAACTGTTCTGCACCCATGCGGCCAGCAAGGCCAACCCCCATCCGGCCAGTACACCTATGATAGCGATCGTCAGTCCATTGAACACGAATATCTTGCGCACCGACGAGGGCGTCAGGCCGATTGTTTTGAGAATCCCAATGTCGGATCGTTTCTCCATGGTCAACATCACCAGGGTGGAGATTATCGAAAACGCTGCAACTACCACGATCAGGCTGAATCCCAGAAAGAGAATCTTTTTTTCGATGGCAATCCAGGAGAACAGATTCTTGTGAAGAACGTTCCACGGCACCACGTCGTAACGATAGCCGAGCAGAGAATCGATCATCGGCGCCATGTGTTCGGCCTCATAGATGTCTACCAGTTTGAGATGTGCTGCGGTGGCAGCGTCACCGGTCTTGAACAGTTTTTGAGCATCGACAAGTGCGATATAGGCCATTTGGGCATCGAATTCGTACATGCCCGTCTCTATTATCCCTGAAATGTGGAACTTGGCTACCCGCGGACGGGTCCGTTTCTGCAAATCCTCGCCGCGGATCGAGTAGAGCACCACCGGTTCACCGAGGAAGACACCTAATCGTTCGGCGAGGTTGCTGCCGATGATCATGCCGGGAATGGTGTCATCGTCAAGCACTATCGGCTCAAACGAACATTCGCCGACTTTCAGATCGTTGGCGAGATTGGAAGTGCGCTTCTCCGCCTCCAGATCGACGCCACGCAGTATGATACCATCGCCGGCCGACACTGAGGAAATGGCAGCCTTGTAGTAGATAAACGGCGACGCTGCGACCACTCCGTCGATTGACTCCAACTGCTCTACCAGTTGCCGATAGTCCTCGATGAACTCGCCGCGGAGCGGGAAGATGGTCACGTGCGAAGTTGTGCCGAGTAAACGCGAACGAATCTCAGCCTCGAAGCCGTTGTGCAGCGACATTACGAAACAGACGACGGCTACACCCAGTGACACGCCCACCATCGTTATCCAAGTGGAGACGGACAAAAAGGCACGCCCGGACCTGAGGTATCGTCCTGCTATGAATGTTTCGTAGCTCATCCGATCTATCATCCCTCGATCTAACAGGGCTACGGCTGCCCTGGTTCCAAGTCACCAACGGACATAAGATAGCCTGCGTATAAACCCAAAGGCAACAACTTTGGCAAAACGATCACGACCATCCGATGCGACTCGACTGGAAACTGGTCAAAAGAGGGCGAGTATAGTGATGTCAAAGCTTGACGCCCCGGTGGCGCTGACTATCTTGTCGTTAGCGCAGTTCGAGATAGAATACTGGAAAGGAGTTCTTTAATGTGGCAGATCGATCGACAGAAAGTGATTGTAAGCGGGACTCAGGAGCGATCCGTAAGGATTCGTATCGATACTCTGGCATGGGGTTCCGCCGACGAACGGAGCCGGCTGGCGGCTCAACGCATCCTTGAAGGTCTTACCATCCAGCATGGCCGACTTGGTGCGATCCAGACCGACTTGCAGTTCAATGTCACGCAGCATCGGTGGATGTTAAACACGGGCGAGGGTCATCACTTTGAGACTACGACCTACGATCGTGCCGACGCCGACGAGATTGATTTTACTTACTGGCGATAGCGCCCAACGCCCTAAGCAATTGTAGGTCAGGCTTGTGCTCCTGACGCTTGCGATGTCAGGTCCGCAATGGACCTGACCCACCAGACTGCTCTTTGTTCACTCCTGAAAAGGATGGCTAAGCCTTTTTTCTTGTGATTCCGCTGTGGTCTTGTTATAGTCACGCCGATGAAGTTGGAGACAAGGCCGGTAGGTCAGGAGCCCTGTGCTCCTGACGGGCAAGCCTGATTTACGCGCTGCGCGCGCTGTGGTTTGAGCGCGTCCGGCTAATCAAAGGGTTGACACGTATATCTGAGGAATGACAACAAGTGAGCGTAAAGAAGTTTCAGAACGCGATTGCACCGACAAGACAGGAAGACTACCCCGAATGGTACCAACAGGTCATCAAGGCTTCGGATATGGCCGAGATGTCCAGCGTGCGCGGATGCATGGTTATCAAGCCATGGGGTTACGGCATCTGGGA
>JAUWMW010000313.1 GCA_030612965.1 bacterium | reverse complement strand
GGTAACGCGACATCAGCGGCTCCCCCCGAACCAGCGCAGACTTTCACGCCGATGATGCACGGCCCAACCGGACACCTCGGTTTTCCCCGGGCTTCGCGAACTGAGAGCGATCTTGCGTTCGTGCGCAAACTTGTCCAGGGCTGCCGCGATTGCGGCGCAGCGACGTATGTCGTCAGTGAGGAAGGAGTAGTTGTTGTCAGGAAACTCCTCCGGCAGAAAACTCGTGGAAAGATCCCCGGCGATGAATCTGGCGTTGTCCAGTACCGCTAGGTGAAAACCGATCGTCGTCTTCAACCCCGCCACCCGGTATTCCTGCAAGGCTCGTCGGGTGCGGTTGATGGCCTCGGTGCGGTCGCTGCCCCAGACTACTAACTTGGCGATCATCGGATCATAAAAGATAGGTATCTCGTTGTAAATGACCACGCCAGAGTCGACCCGTACACCGGGACCAGCCGGGAGGCGATAGTTTTTCAGCGTACCGGTAGAGGGCGTGAAACCCTGCTGGGGGTCCTCGGCATAGATGCGGCACTCGATAGCGTGGCCATCAAGCTTGATATCCTCCTGGCGGTAGCGCAACGGCAGACCCTCGGCGACAGCGATTTGCTCCTTGACTAAATCTACCCCGGTGACCATCTCGGTGACTGGATGCTCCACCTGCAAGCGCGTGTTCACTTCAAGGAAGTAGAACGACAGGTCCTGAGCCACCATGAACTCCACCGTCCCGGCGCCGACATAGCCGGTCTTCTTCGCGATACTGATTGCAGCCTCACCCATCTCATGTCGCAACTCCGGCGTCATCACCGGCGAGGGGGACTCCTCGATCACTTTCTGATGGCGACGCTGGATGGAGCACTCGCGTTCATTAAGATGAATCGCGTCGCCCTGCCGGTCGCAGAGTATCTGAATCTCGATATGGCGCGGACGGTCGAGGTACTTCTCGATATACACCCGGCCGTCACCGAAAGCCGAGGTCGCCTCGCTGGAAGCTCGCTCCAACGCCTCCTCGAAATCCTCAGGCTTATGAACAACCCGCATCCCCTTGCCACCGCCCCCCGCGGCTGCTTTGATCAGCACCGGAAAACCGACACCGTCGGCTTTGACCAGAGCTGCCTTAAGGTCGTCGCCGTCCAAAGTCTCACCCGGCACAACCGGTAAGTCGGCCTCGAGCGCGGCGGTGCGGGCTTGAAGTTTGTCACCAAGCAGTGTGATTGTCTGCGGAGTCGGTCCGATGAAGATGATTCCCTCGTCAGCACAGCGTTGCGCGAACACTGCATTCTCGGCAAGGAAACCGTAACCGGGATGGATGGCATCGGCGCCGGAGCGTTTGGCGGCGGCGATGATCTTGTCGTGAACCAGATAGCTCTCGCTTGATGGTGACGGTCCGATATGGTACGCTTCGTCGGCCAACCGCACGTGGTAGGCGGTCTTGTCGCAGTCGGAGTACACGGCTACGGCATCGATACCGAGATCGCGACAGGCGCGGATAATGCGCACGGCGATTTCGCCACGATTGGCGATGAGGATTTTCTTGATCTTATTGTTCATGTCAGATACCGCGATGCAACCTACAGCGGTATATTCCCATGCTTCTTCGGTGGGTTAGTATCTTTCTTCGTTTCGAGCATCTCGAACGCCCGGATCAATCGCGGCCGCGTCGTTTTCGGCTCAATAACATCGTCAACATACCCACGCGCCGCCGCTGTAAACGGGTTGGCAAACATATCGCGATACTCATCGGTCTTTTTCTGCAATTCAGCTTCCGGGTCGGTGGCACCGGCGATATCCTTCTTGAAAATGATCTCAACCGCCCCCTTAGGACCCATGACAGCAATCTCCGCGCTCGGCCAGGCGTAATTCATGTCGCCGCGCACGTGCTTGCTGTTCATAACGTCGTAGGCGCCGCCGTACGCCTTGCGGGTGATAACCGTCACCTTCGGCACTGTCGCCTCACAGTATGCAAACAGAAGTTTTGCGCCGTTCTTGATGATACCGCCGTGTTCCTGATCGGTCCCGGGCAGAAACCCCGGCACGTCCTCGAAAGTCAACAGGGGGATATTGAAGGCATCGCAGAATCGAATGAAGCGCGCGCCCTTAATTGATGAGTTGATATCCAGCACCCCGGCCAGCACGGCCGGCTGGTTGGCGATGATACCGATCGACCGACCGCCCAGATGGGCGAACCCGACTACGATGTTCTGCGCAAACTCTTCGTGTACCTCAAAGAACGATCCCTGGTCGACCACATGGTTGATAACGTCCTTAATATCGTAGGGAACGTTAGGGTTCTCCGGCACGATACCGTTGAGCGCTTCATCCTCACGGTCAAGAGGGTCGGTGCAGTCGGCAAACGGCGGGTCTTCGCAGTTGTTCTGCGGGATGTATCGGAGCAGTTGCTTCAGTTTCGCGATAGCGTCCGCTTCGTT
>JAUWMW010000185.1 GCA_030612965.1 bacterium | reverse complement strand
CAGCCCCTCCAGTGACAAGCCGGAGGGGCTGATGCATTTGCAACACAGTATGTTGCACTAGAATTCGTGTCTTAACCTATGGGCACGGCACCGGCTCAGGACCCTCGTTAAACATGTAGTCCACCAGATAGACCAGATCAGCAATGTTCAGATCGCCGCCGCCGTCGACATCCGCAGCCTCCATGCACGGCGGCTCGGGACCATCGTTAAACATGTAGTCTACCAGATAGACCAGATCAGCAATGTCCACTTCGCCGCTGCCATCGATATCACCCCTGATAACGCAGCAGCCGCCACCCTCGACGATGATCGTGTAGTCCTCAACCTCACCGTGATCGGTGACGCCGCACGGCGTCGGGTAGGACTCATAGGTCACGCGTACCCTCATCCGGGTCGGACCGTTCGTCGCGTTCGCCGGTGGGTTCACATATCCGGTGTATGGTCCCTCGCCGGAACCGACATCCAGATCCACCTCTTCACTGTACTCGAACAGGAAATCCTGGTTCCAGTCGACCCAGGCCATGCCGATGTCGAGATAGACCCCGCTACCGAGTTCAATAGTGATGGGATAGCTCAGCCCCGCCTCCATGGTGGCGGACTGGCCGGTGAAGTCGCTGTAGCCGTCATCACAGGAGGAACTGTTGTCAATGGTCCCGACCGCGACGCGGCTGATGGACCCACCGCTGCAATCACCGGAGGCGCTGCAGTAAACAGCCACCGCCTCACCGACTACGTGGAGCGTGTATGGTCCCTGGGCGCCTACGTCGACCATGACCGGGTAATAGTAGGTTCCCGGCTGAAGAACATCCCAGGTAATGGTTACATTAGCGTCGCCACAAGTTTCCCAATCGTACTCACCGGAAGATGAGATGTCGGTGCATGGACAACCGAGGGCCAGGTTCAGCCAGGCGTTGGTGAACGCCGGTTCCGTGGTGCAGTAGTCAAGTGTCACTCTCATGGTGGTGTCAAGCGTGAAAGCATGCCAGGTATGGGCGCCGTCGAACAAATCACATTGATGAGTGGCGTGGGTATTGTCACCGACAAATGTGACCGGTACGCCATCGGTCAGCGGTACCGGTGTCACGTACTCGCAATTGTCGTTCTCTAAACAACTGATGTTCAGTATGCCGTCACCGACATTATCCTTCCAGCCGCCCACACCGATCAGGTAGGCATTACCGCTGACGACGTCGACCACTACCTCGGATTGCTGGCCGCAGGCATCGTCGTTGCAGTCCAGCAGCGGGTCGGTGAACGGGTTGGTCCCGTCCCATACACCCATCTTGGTGTTATAGCTGGACCCGCACAAACTGAAAGTCGCCGTTCCGGTACAGGTAGCGGTGTAGCAGTACCAGAGGGTTGGCGATGTCAGACACCCGCCGGGACCATCCGGAGTGGCTTGCTTGGTGGAGAAAGGCAGGTCTACAACGTTTCCAACTGACATGCAGGTTTCCCAGGCGTCGTTTTCCATGCGGTCTTCAACCGACCGGACGGTCAGGGTGAAGGAGGGGATGCAATCGGGAGCGGGCCAGGTGTCCACCATGACATAGTAGATACCCGGATCGAGAGTCACATCGTAAACGCCGAGCGCGCCTTCCCCGACCCAGGAAAACTGAATGCAACCAACCTCATCGGGCGGGCAGTTATCGTCAATCAGCATGCCGGTCCACGTGGTCGAACCCGGATCCACAAAAACATCGACGGTGATTGTCTCGCTGACGTCCAGCATGTAGATGATATCCTCGCCGCCGTCGAAATCGTACTCCTCTTCCAGACAGGTGTTGTCGTAGTAGTTACCTCTCCCGCAAGTGTAGTTCTCATCAATGTATGAATCGTTGTTTGGACCGCCGATCAGGTCGTCCGGCAGCTTGACCACAACCGGGTCGCCGCAACTATCACCCGGACTAACGATGTATTCTTCTATGGTCAAATCGAAATCAGGAAGGCAGTCGGGTGCAGGCCAGGTGTCGACCATTATATAGTACGTTCCGACTACAAGGTCGAGGATGTATGTTTCGTGGGGATCGCTCCCAACTCTGACGCTTTTGCCGAGGCAGGTGCTTGCATCGGCCGGACAAGCGTCATCAAACAGGAACCCGGTATAAGACGTTCCCTTGGGATCGAGTTGGATTTTCAGGGACATCGCCTCAGTAAGGTTCAGTTCGTAGATGATGTCCTCGCCGCCGTCCCAGCCGCCGAGGCAGGTGTTGTCATAATTATTGCCACGACCGCACGTAGTCTGCCCGAGATCGCTGTACGGCAGACTACCGGCGTTGACGGTGAGCAGTATCGGATCAGTACAATCATCCCCTGTATTCCGTGGCGCGGCTGCGTCAGCGGGTGGGACGTACACAGCGACGGCGGTCTTTTCAGCCTCCATCTGTGCACGGCGGTTGGCTTTTACCGCCGCGAAATCCACTTGTTCGTTAAGGTCGTTATGGAGCGTCTGGATTTCCCCGGATTGTACGCTCGGTGTCACCGGCCTGATGCTGGAGGGCATATTCCCGCCGTCTTCACCCACCACTACCAGGCACAGCCCCAGCACCAACGCAACTATTGGCGCGATGTTAAGCATCATTCGAAGTTTCAGCATTCGGTTACCTCTCTGTCTTCTTGTGTGTTCACCTATCAGTCACTCACTATCTGACTCTTTGATCCTATTGCTTCTCATACGCTAAGTCACACGAACCCTTGAAAAGTCAACATAGAGCACTCAACTGTCGATGATTGCCTGACACAATACTACCCGCGTCAGCACAGGCTGTATCGCGCTGAGCAACCGCCACCTCCCCGGTAGCAAAATAAGGAACAGGCATATTGACATGAACCTTCTAACGTTGCATTCAAAATAACCAATTTAGCAGGACTGTCAAGTCCATTTAGTCGTCAGATGCTGCAAACTCGTCGCTTGTCTTCCGTGATCTTTGGATGTATTTTGTGCACCTGCCAAAATGGCGATATGGCGATGATAACAAGACAAGGAGAATGATATGAATCCGTTTGACGCACAAGCAACTATAGAAACTAAGGGTGGCAAATATACGATCTACCGACTCGACGCTTTGGCGAAATTCGGCTCGCTTCAAAAGATGCCGTATTCGATCAAGGTGCTGCTGGAGGCGGTGTTACGCAATGTCGACGGCAAGACCGTGACTGAGGATGATGTCACGCGATTAGCCGGTTACGACGCAACTAAGGTCGGCGATGTCGAACTGCCGTTCAAACCGGCCCGCGTGCTGCTTCAGGATTTTACAGGCGTGCCGGCAGTGGTTGACCTGGCGGCGCTGCGGTCAGCTATGAAGCGGATGGGTGGCGATCCGAGAAAGATAAATCCGCTGGTTCCGGTCGATCTGGTGATTGATCACTCGGTGCAAGTGGACCAGTTCGGTACCGATACCGCCCTGCAGTTCAACATGAAAAAGGAATTCGAGCGCAACAAGGAGCGCTATGAGTTCCTTCACTGGGGTCGAAAAGCGTTTGATAATTTCCGCGTCGTACCGCCGGCCACCGGTATCTGTCATCAGGTCAACCTTGAGTATTTGGCCAAGTGCGTGTTGGTTCGCGATGGTGTCGCGTTTCCGGACTCGCTGGTCGGCACCGACAGCCATACGGTCATGATCAACGGCTTGGGCGTGGTCGGCTGGGGTGTTGGCGGTATCGAAGCCGAGGCTGCGATGCTGGGTCAGCCGATTTACATGCTTACCCCCGAGGTGATCGGCTTCAAACTGAGCGGCGCTCTGGCCGAAGGCGTCACCGGGACTGATCTGGTGTTAACCGTCACTCAGATGCTGCGTGAAAAGGGCGTGGTCGGCAAATTCGTGGAGTTCTTTGGCCCGGCTCTGGATGAACTACCCCTGCCGACCAAGGCGATGATCGCCAACATGGCGCCCGAATACGGCGCGACCATGGGCTTCTTCCCCGTCGATCAGTCCACCCTTGACTACCTGCGTATGACGGGGCGGACTGACGACGAGATCGACTTGATCGAAAGATATACCAAAGAGCAAGCCCTCTTCAGGACGCCGGGTTCACCAGCCCCCACTTTCACCGAGACTGTGGAACTTAACATCTCGACCGTGGAATCATCGCTGGCCGGCCCGAAGCGCCCTCAAGATCGTATCGCGCTGTCCAAAATGAAACAACAGTTCCGAGCCGATCTTTCTCGTCCCATCAAAGAACGCGGGTTCGAACTATCGGAGTCTAAGCACGAAAATGCTGTCGGGGTCTCGACTGATCGAGGAACAGCAACCATGGGTCACGGTGCAGTGGTCATCGCCGCTATCACGTCCTGCACCAACACTTCCGATCCGATAGTGCTTATCACCGCCGGACTGCTTGCCAAAAACGCTGTTGCGCACGGTCTGACAGTTAAGCCATACGTCAAGACCTCGTTGGCGCCCGGCTCGCGAGTCGTTATTGACTACCTGGAAAAGGCGGGATTGATAGAACCACTGAAGCGGCTGGGGTTTCACAACGTCGGTTACGGATGCACCTCGTGCATCGGCAACTCCGGGCCTCTTGAGGCTCCCATAGTGGACGCCATTAATGAGGGCAATCTGATCGCTTCGGCGGTGCTCTCCGGTAACCGCAATTTCGAGGGTCGTGTCAGTCCGCACACCAAAGCGAACTACCTGGCCTCTCCACCCCTGGTGGTGGCTTACGCCCTGGCCGGAACGGTTGATGTTGACCTGGTAACGGAGCCGGTTGGAAAGGACGCCGATGGCGCCGACGTATTCCTCAAGGATATCTGGCCGAGTCAGCAGGAAGTGATGGATACGGTCGCGCAGGCGGTGTCGCCGGAGATGTTCCGCAAGCGTTACGCGACGGTTTTTGACGCCAATGAGACCTGGAACAAGATCGAGAGTCCC
>JAUWMW010000212.1 GCA_030612965.1 bacterium | reverse complement strand
CCAACTCAGGCGCCAGGGTGATTGTGAATTCATTCACAGTCGCCGAAAGCAAGCCGTTAATATAGTCCTTATTTGGTTCTTGTCAACCGGTTTCGCAGTTGGCGGGACAAGAATGTCGCCTTGTGCGACAACGGGTTACGGCAACGAACCAGGACCCGGAGATCGGCTCGCTATGGGTCCGCCTTCAGTTGGAAAACAGTGTCGGATAAAGAACATATCCACACTTCCCGGAGAGATGCAAAGATTTCGTTGGTCATTCTGGTCTGCTTATCGTTTATATTACAGAGAGTGCTCAGAGAGAATAGCCACCAGGAGAACCGATGTACGCCCTTGTACTGACTACTATGCTTTCGCTTCCGATGTATCCGATCAATCCGATCAAGCAGGATACAGTCAATATGATGAACATGCACTTCAGCATCAGCATCACTGCTCCCAACGGACTCGTCAAAACGGGGGTTGAGTTCAGCGCCAAATATGAGTTTCTGATAGTGCATCCGCTGGTGCTGCGGGTGGCTGCTGACTATCGGATCAGCCGGATGAAGCATGTGCGCTACCCGAACGGCACGGTGTTTGGTCCCTTGCTGTCGCTGGAGGCACTCTACTATCGAGGGACCAATCGGTTAACCGGTTTTATCGGCGGCGGGGCGGTGTTGGCCCTGTACGATCACAGCACGAGCCGGTCGGTGGCGGATTCGTTGGAGCTTCTAAATGACATTACCGATACCGGCTTCAATAGAGCCAACGGGTATCGGCTGACCTTCGGTTTGCGCTTTCACCGAACGTACTCGCTGGAGGTAAGTATTACCGACGTTCGGCCCAGCTTCGTCTACAGCACCGACTTGGGGAGTGGTTCCTATTCGCGTCGTTACGCTAAAGCTCGTTTCAACGACTTCCGCGTCTCGTTCGGGTATCTTTTACCGCTGTACGTTGGCAGGCATCGCGCCCACGGTCCGGGGTAGTGCGGCTTCACGCCAGGTCCCTTCGGCGAGCACAGAACAATCTTGTGCCTGCTGAATCTTCAGATTCAGCCGGTAATGTCATTGCGAGGAGCGAAGACACTTGTGTCGGAGCAACGCGGCAATCTCACCCCAATTGAACAAAAGCAAAATCGAGATTGCCACGCCACGCGAAAAGCCTCACCCGAGCGGAGTCGAAGGTCCACGGTCAAGCCGCCCATAGATGGGTCTCATGCGCTTTGCGCACCCACCTGCCGCTTCACTTTTGGTGGGGTACTTAGAAACCCGGACGAACGGGCCTGTTGAAGAAGTCCCTCAGCATGTTCCGGCAGGTCTTGCCGGAGGCGAAGCCGGAGGTGTGACCTGCCGGTTTTGCTTGCGAGAGTATAGGTTTCAAGGCTGTCAGGTCACACGCCCCGCCTGTGGCGGGCCTCAAGACCTGACAGAACACGGTTTATCAACACTCCCGAACGTCCGGGCCACCCTGCCGGGCGTCGGCGTCGGGGGGATGAGCTTGTAGATTCGTCCAGTCATTCTATTAATGTGTCACCCTGAGCGCAGTCGAAGGGTCCATCATTTGCATCAGACGGGGATGGCAGGATCGCAGGGATCCTGCCCTACATGGCTCGGCATGACATTATGCCCGGTGTTCGTAGCGATTGAGGAAATCGGCCTTGAACGATTCGAACCGTTGCTCCTCGATCGCCTTACGTATCCCCCGCATAAGATTCTGATAAAAGTACGTCGAGTGGTACGTCGCCAGCACCATACCGGTGATCTCCGATTGATTGTATAGATGCCGGATGTAGGCGCGGTTGTACCGTTTGCAAACACGGCAGTCACAATTGGGATCGAGCGGCATGCTGTCGTCGGCGTAGTCGGCGTTGCGATAAGTGATTTGACCGACCGATGTGAAGACATTACCGGTACGAGCATTACGGGTCGGCAGAACACAGTCGAACATGTCGATGCCGTATGACACCGCCATCAGAATGTCCTCGGGGTAGCCGACACCCATGAGATAACGCGGTTTGTCATGCGGTAGATGCTCGATAGTGTGCGCAAGCATCTCTTCCATTTCGACCTTGCTCTCCCCGACCGAGAGTCCGCCGATGGCGTTGCCCGGAAAGTCCAGCGACACGATCTGCTCAGCCGACTGCGTGCGCAGGTCTTTGTAGGTAGAACCCTGCACAATACCGAACAGCTGATTCTGTGGGCGGCAGACGTCCCCGTCTGCTCCATCATTCCCGCGGGCGGCAGACGTCCCCGTCTGCCCCAGCTTACCGTGGGCGGCAGACGTCCCCGTCTGCCCCAACTTTTCGTGCTTGATCTTGCACCGCTGCGCCCACTCGTGCGTGCGACGGACGCCGGTCTCGGCCAGGTCACGATCAGCGGGGTAGGGTACACACTGGTCGAAGGCCATGATAATGTCGGCGCCGATTGCGTGTTGAATTTCCGTGACCTTTTCCGGCGTGAACATGTGCGTGGAACCATCGTGATGCGAGCGGAACTGCACGCCGTCGTCGGTGATTTTCAGGTTATCACGCATGGAGAACACTTGATAGCCGCCGCTGTCGGTTAACGTCGGTTTGTTCCAGCCGTTGAACGAGGCCAGCCCGCCCTGAGACTTAATAATGTCAACACCGGGACGCAAGTACAGATGGTAGGTGTTGCCGAGGATGATCTCCGCACCACAGCCTTCGAGGTCTTCGGCCGTCATCGCCTTAACCGCACCCGACGTTCCCACTGGCATGAAGGCCGGCGTCTGGAACGTCCCGTGCGGCGTCGTCACTTCACCACGCCGGGCGGAGGCATCTGTGGTGATGAGGTTGTAGATGCTGTCTTTCATATCCTATTCATGTCATCCCGAGCGCAGTCGAGGGACGACCTTGTTTGTTCTTTGTACCTCATGCCTCGACTACGCTCGGCATGACGATGTAGTCTTCTCTTCAGTAGGGTAGGTCTGTCTTCAGACCTGCCATCGTCACCCTGAGCGGAGTCGAAGGGTACACGGCCAAGCCGTGTTCTTGTGGCTTCGCCACCCACCAGCCTGTTCGCTTTAGGTGGGGCACCGCATGTTGTCATTCCCGCGAAGGCGGGAATCCATCCTGCCCGACCCTCCAGGAAGTCCACGGAGGGACCCCCGCCTGCGCGGGGGTGACAGAGAAAGTCATCTTTCGTGCTCCGTGCACCCACCTGTCGCTCTAGGTGGGGTTCCGTGAAACCCGGACGAACGTCCGGGCCACCCTGCTGATGCGGTTGTCAGTGGCGTCTCCTCTCCGTTCGCAGCACCACACCGAGCTGAAATCCCGGCTGCGGGCTTTCGAGCGTACCGTCTCCGGCGGTGATGGCCACCTCGGCAAACAGCGCTTTCCACCGAACTGCCGTGGCTATACCGCCATATTTCCAATTCTCGGATTTCCGGTCGGTTTTATGTGAATAGTACCCTGCAACCAGGGAAGCATCGGCAATAAGATCTGCCCCTTCAAAGAGTCTCCAGAGCAAGTTGAACTGGAACCCACCAAGGTGCCTGTTTTTGGTGCCGGGGATGAACAAACCCGAACCTCTCCAACCGAGTCCAATCGCGCTATAGTGACCGAAAAAAAGATTCAGACCGGCCGGAGTGCCGGCAGCCAGACCAAAGCTACTGCGTACCGGTTGATAGAAACCGATGTCATCCGCATTGCACACCTGAGGCGCCGCCAGCATAGCGCACAGCGTCAGGACAGCCAATACAGTTCTCTTCATTTTCGACTCCGATTCTCCTGGAGATTGCCGCGGCGCTACGACAGAAGTGTCTTCGCGCCTCGCAATGACGATCATCTATGTCTAACCCCTACCCCACCAGCTCAAGCGCTTGCTGCAGGTTCGTGACGCCCGTAAGTTCCAGTGGTCGGTCGGTGATCTTGTCGAGGTTAGCCTGCGGGAGCACCATACGCGTAAAACCCATGCGTACGGCTTCGTTGATGCGGCGGTCGATCATCGTCACCGGACGCACCTCGCCTGACAAACCCACTTCGCCAACACAGATCGTTTTGGAATGAACACTCCGGTTGAGCAGCGATGACACGATAGCCACCAACAGCGGCAGGTCAATCCCTGGTTCGGACAGTTTTAACCCGCCGGCGACCGAGACGAAGACATCGTTGGTCGCCATCGGGTAGTCGCATCGTTTTTCGAGGATGGCCAACAAGAGCGACAGTCGTTTATTGTCGATGCCACCTGCGACCCGCTGAGGGTTGCTGAATCCGGCAGCAGTCACGAGCGCCTGAAGTTCGACGAGTATCGGACGGTTGCCCTCGACGATCCCGGCCACAACAGAACCGCTACGAGGTTCATCGGAGTGGCCGGTGAGGAACAAGGACGACGGGTTGGCAACCTCAATTAGACCGCGCTCGGCCATCTC
>JAUWMW010000249.1 GCA_030612965.1 bacterium | reverse complement strand
GTGTTTGTCGATGATGACAACGGCTGGGCGGTGGGCTACGGCGGCACCATTCTGCGCACGGTCGATGGCGGCCGCAGTTGGGACTATCAGTCGTTTCGTAAGAACTCGTGGTTCTACGACGCCTGCTTTATCAATCCCGACACCGGTTGGCTGGTCGGCTGTGTCGGTCTGTATCCATACGACGGTTTGATTGTTGGTACATTCGACGGCGGCAGAACATGGCAGGCGCAGCCGCGTATCGACGGCGCCACGTTCAAAGCACTGGTTTTCGCTGATTCCCTCGACGGTTGGGCGGTCGGCAGCACCGTACATAAAACACACCGCGGTGTTATCTACCATACTGATGACGGCGGAGAAACCTGGGCGCTGCAGGATTCGACACGCTCCCGAGTATTCGATGTTGAGTTTGTTTGGCATGCCAGGGGCTGGGTGGTTGGTCAGAACGGACTGTTCATGCGCACGCTCGATGGCGGTAAGCACTGGTTCAGCGAGGGACTTGACACTACGCGAGTGATCGATCCCACTGTCGCTCTGTGGGCGGTGTCGTTTATCGATGACGATATCGGCTGGGTGGCCGGGGAGAACGGCAGCATCTACCGGACTCTCGATGGCGGCGTTACTTTCACCCGTCAACCGTCGGGAACATCGCACGACCTGAGCGATATACTGTTCATCGACCAGCGTACCGGCTGGGCCGTCGGCAGTGATGGACTGATCCTGTACACTTTCAACGGCGGCGACTACTGGACTATCCAGGGGGGGCGGACCGAGCGCAATCTGACCAGTGTGACTTTCATCAACGCGCATAACGGCTGGATTGTCGGCGAGAACGGCACCCTCCTGAAAACCAACCTCGGCGGCCGCTGGTACACACCGTAGCCGACGGCCGCGGGCAGAGTTTTTTCGATGTTTCACCAAGAGTAGTAGACATCCGGAGGTTGAGGTGCTGTCACGCGGCCTCCGCTGACGGCCTTGACGCTCTTGCAGAGACGTCGGGCGAGGTTGCCCGACACCGCCAACTCTGAAGACCCGCCGAGCGCAAGACCGTGTGAATGTAATCCTGGGACATAGCATTAGTAGGCTGTTGAAAAACGACGTAATCGTCATTGCGAGCGACCGAAGACACTCGTGTCGTAGGGAGCGCGGCAATCTCGATTTCTGTGCCGTCGGGCGTCCCTGCCTGACGGCTCCCACAACGTCTTGACAGGTGTCGGGCCGAGACACCCGACACCACGGTTTAGTTGAGATTGCCACACCCACCCCTAACAGCCATTTGTGGCCACTCCCACTACTCGCTGGTTGACAACGGATGACAAGGTGCGTACTCTGACATGTAACACCAATGAGAGGTAGTATGATCGACCCGGAAATATCCAGCAGCCATCAGTCAGTAGTCGTTCCGTCGGTGAAGGATGAACCTGCACAAAAGAGCGCCATGACCGCTCATCTTGTTACGTTGATAATCATCCTGACCGGTACTATCCTGGCCGTGCTGTTCCGCAATGAGATTAACGGGTACGGCGTCGCCTTGATGACGCGCTTCGGTCAGAGGTGGGTGGATGTGATCTTATTTCTCGTTACGGCGATTTCCTGCACGCCCCTGATGCTGCCGGTGTGGGCGTATGCTGTGGCTGGGGCGGCCCTGGGTCTGGACGTTGCCAGACTCGCGCTCGTGATGGCGCTCGGCTCGGCCCTGGGAGGGTTGGTGACATTTGCGGCCGGGCGGTACTACGGTAATCGGTCGTGGGTGCAGAGGCGTTTCCCCCGGCTTCGCGAGCACCCCTGGACGCATGGCAAATCGAAGAAATACGTGACACTGCTTCTCTTCCTCGGCAGTTCGTCGCCGATTCCCTGCGACATCGTGTACGCCGCCTGCGGGGCCAAACGATTTCCCGTCCTGCCTTTCTTGATGACGCTGACAGCAGGCCGCTTTGTGCGGTACATCTATCTGGGTTACGGATTCATATACATCAGCGACTATTTCTAAAAAGCAAACTGATGACACTAAAGGCGAACAGGATGAACCTTCGAGAACGTGCAACCCTGGGTCGTACGGGATTGAAGGTCAGCAGACTCGGTCTGGCTAGTGGGTACGGCGTTCCGTCCTCGACAGTGGAGAAGGCCTTCCACGAGCATGGCATAAATTACTTCTACTGGAGCACTCCGAGAAGGCGCGGGATGCGTGACGGCCTGCGCAACTTAGCGAAGAACCACCGCGACGAAATTGTAGTCGTCCTGCAATCGTATGACCACTTCGGAATCAGCGTGAAGCGTTCGGTTCGCAAAGGGTTGAAGGTTCTTGGTGTCGACTACACAGATGTCCTCCTTCTTGGCTGGCATAACCGGAGACCATCACGGCGCACAATCGACAAAGCGCTGAAGATGAAGGAGGAGGGACTCGTCCGTTTCATAGCCATGTCGGGGCACAACCGACGGTTCTTTGGTGAACTGGCTCGGCAGGGTGACTCATCGATAGATATCTTCATGCTGCGCTACAACGCTGTTCACAAGGGCGCCGAGGACGACATTTTCCCCCACCTCCCCGACAACAACCGACCGGGCGTGACTGTCTACACCGCGACATGCTGGGGCAAACTATTGAAAAGGAAAAAGATGCCGCCCGGCGAAGAGCCCTTGTCGGCAGCCGACTGCTATCGGTTTGTCCCGTCGAATCCTCATGTCGATCTTTGCATGATGGCACCATCCAGCGAGCAGGAGTTTGATGCAGGCATCACCGCCCTGGCCGGTGGTCCGCTGTCCGATGAAGAGATGGCCCGCATCCGAAAAATCGGCGATCACATTCACCGGTAGCAAACGGCTACTCATCTGCGATTCACCTCACCCTGAGCGGAGTCGAAGGGTCCCGACAATCCAGATTCACCACGAGATCCGACGGACCAGAGGTAACAGTTCCACCATACAAAATATGTTTTGGAAGTTCGTGTCCCTCCGACTATTATGGACCGCAAATTGACCATTGAGAACGTTTCAAGCTGAGTGAGACCGCAACATGAATGATACCTCCGCAACTGAACTTCCGTTAACAGGCTACCGGGTTCTTGACCTCTCCCGGATTCTTGCCGGCCCCTACTGCACCATGATTCTCGGGGACCAGGGCGCCGAGATTATCAAAGTCGAGCGCCCTGGTGTCGGCGACGACACCCGCATCTGGGGACCACCGTTCTCCGGCGGCGAGAGCGCTTACTATGTCTGCGCTAACCGAAACAAGAAATCGATCGTCATCGACCTGAAAAAAATCGAGGGGCTGGACCTCGTGCGCGAGTTGGCCAAAACCTCCGATGTATTTGTTGAGAATTTCACGCCGGGACTAACCAAGAAGTTCGGTCTGGACTACGAGACACTTAAGAAACTCAATCCGAAACTGGTGTACGCCTCGATCACCGCCTACGGTCAGGACGGACCCTATCGGGATCGGCCGGGCTACGACATGGTGCTCTCCGCTGTCGGCGGCCTGATGTACATCACCGGCGAAAAAGACGGCAACCCGTGCAAAGTCGGGGTGGCGATCACCGATGTGCTCACCGGCACCTACGCGTCGGGGGCGATAACTTCGGCCCTGCTGTGGCGGGAACGTTCCGGCCGGGGGCAGTACCTGGACATCAGCCTGCTGGACGTACAGGTCTCCGG
>JAUWMW010000180.1 GCA_030612965.1 bacterium | reverse complement strand
ATACATTCGCCGCACTCAGTGCATTTCTCGTAGTCGATCCTGATGCGACCGGGCGCGATCTTCTCCAACAACCAGGTCAAGGCGCCGATCGGGCAGATCAGGTAGCAGAAGGGGCGGTAGAGCATCAGACTGGCCACGATCAGAATCGTCAACATGATGATCCACCGGGCGCTATTCCAACCCCAGTGGAGCAACTCGAAAAAATTCACCGGCTCGTACATACTGTAAGCCGCAAAGGCGGTCCACATGTTCTGGGCCTCCCCGGTGCCGACTTGCTCGCCGAGGAAAGCGATATGATCTTTGACAGCGAAGAAGGTAAGGAAGAACATCGCCAGCAGACCCAGACGAACGGCGTTGAAGAGATTGAAATCGAAGTTCTTGAAACGCGGCTTGAACGGAATCTTGTTGACCAGATCCTGAAGCGCCCCTAACGGGCAGACCCACCCACAGAACAGCTTGCGTCCGATCAGACTGGGGATCATCATAGCTGCGAATAGTGCTAAGAAAGCCGGGAAAAACTCACCCCAGGTGAATTTGAACATAAACAGCTTGGTGGAAGCACACATCGGCGATGGGTGCAACGGGAAGAAGTAATCGAGTCCATATAACACAAACGCCACGAGCAAAAGGGCGATCCGGACCCATGGCCGTACCCAGCCCCCGATTAACAGCACCACCGCGATCAGCATCAGTACCGCGAACCCGAGAAACTTGCCGGTCATCAGGAAATCGATCGGGCCGGGTGGGGTGCGTTCGCCCGGCTTCTCCCCCTCGAGCGGAGCTATAGCCTCAGCCTCGCCCTGTTCTGCGGACTCGGTCTCAACTTGTGAGGTAGTAGCGCCGGAGTGAGAGTCAACGGAATCCTGCGCCGTCGTCCTCTGCAACGGACTCGCCATTAACCACGCGGCGGCCAGTGTTATGACCGCGAGGGCAAACCATCGAATGTTTTTCGTTTTCATGCGGCCCAATATAACATTCAATTCCTCGACGTCAACATGGACCGGACCGATTTATATTTTCGTTCCGCAACTTTGTATAGTCGTGCCCGCATGGTTTCCAGATCGTGCGGGCACAGGCGGTCGAGTCTGAGTTTTGCATACGTTGATGTACGAAACTATGGTGATGGTCGACTGTTAATAGGTTGCGCCGGGAGAATTTGCCGATATTTTAGGCGCTAACGAATGGAAGAACAGATATGAACGACCACCACGCCCACAGCCACGTATCCGGCCGCAAGTTGGCCTGGACGATACTGTTCAATCTCGGCATTACAGCGGCCGAGTTTGTCGGCGGTATCATCTCCGGCTATTTGGCCTTGTTAGCCGACGCCGTTCATAATCTGTCCGACGTGGCCGCGCTGGTTTTGGCCTGGTTCGGCGTCAAGGGCTCCAGTCTGCCAGCGACCAAGCGATCCACTTACGGCTACAAACGGGTCGAGGTGATGACGGCCATGCTCTCGGCGGTGACGCTGGTGGTCATTGCAATCTTCATTCTTCGTGAGGCGTATCTGCGCCTGTTGGCGCCGCAGCCGATCACGCACGCTTGGCTGTTTCTCACTGTCGCGACAATCGGGCTGGTGGGCAATCTTGTTTCGGTCTGGCTGCTGCATAGCGAGAAAGGCAAGTCACTCAATATGAAGACCGCCTTTCTCCACATGGCCTACGACACGGTCTCATCGGTCGGAGTCATCATCGGTGGCGTCATAATCATCCTCACCGGCTGGGTTATCATAGATGTCATCCTCTCCTGCCTGATCGCCCTTGCTATCGTCTATTCGTCATATCTGGTGATCAGGGAGGCGCTGCTGGTGTTTCTGGAAGCAGCACCGGAAGGAATCGATTTCGACAGCGTTCTCGATGCCGTTCGACAGATAAACAAGGTGCAGGACTGTCATCACCTTCACATCTGGTCGCTGTCTTCCAGGGAGGTGGCGCTTTCATGCCACGTCTGTCTGGACGAAGCCGATTTTCAGGCCGGGCCGGATGTCGTCGCTAAGATCAATCGGGTGCTGTGGGAGAAGTTCCAAATCGGGCATGGTACTATCCAAATTGAAAAAGTGCGATGCAACGATCACGACAACACTTGTCACGACCGGGAAGTTTCGCGATCATGATGGCGAAGGGAAAAATAGTCACGTTGGATGTCACGGACCTGGCTTTCGACGGCAAGTCGGTGGCGCATCTTGATGATGGCAAGGTAGTTTTTCTCAAAGGCGGCCTGCCCGGTGAGACAGTCGAGGCCGAAATCGTGCGCTCGAAGCCTCGTTACGATCAGGGAGTAGTGCGCCGCATCATCAAGGAGTCAGAACTCCGCATCGATGCTCGCTGTTCCCATTTCGACCAATGCGGTGGTTGCACCTGGCAGGACCTTAAGTACGAACAGCAACTTTCTTACAAGCAGAAACAAGTGGCCGACTGTCTCGAAAGACTGGGCGGGTTCGACACTATCGAAGTCAAAGAGATTATGGGCGTCGACGATCCATTCTGGTATCGCAACAAGATGGAGTTTTCGTTTCACGTAGCCGAGGACGATTCGATGCGTCTCGGCTTGCACGAACGCGGACATTTCGACCGCATTTTCGATCTCGACAAATGCTACCTCCAATCCGAACTGTCCAACGAGATCGTCGCCTGGGTGCGGCAGTTTGCGGTCTCGAATGGTATCCCGGCTTACGACGTCAAGACGCACGAGGGATACATGCGTTTTTTGGTGATTCGCCAGGGCGTGCGCACCGATCAGACAATGGTCAACCTGGTCACCAACCAAGGGGAGTTCCCGTCGGTTGACACTTTCGTGACTCAGATGACCGAAGCGCTTGGGCAGATCACAACGATCATTCACAACCAGACCGGCAAACTGTCGAACGTGGCGGTCGGAGAAACCGAAAACGTCCTTTATGGTCCCGGCTTCATTGAAGAGCAACTGTTCGACTGTCGTTTTCGCATCCGGGCCAATTCGTTTTTCCAGACCAACTCGCTTCAGGCCCAGAAACTTTATGGAGTTGCGTTTGACATGCTTCAACCGGAGCCGACCGACAAGGTGCTCGACCTTTACTGCGGCGCAGGGACTATCGGAATCCTCCTCGCCGACCGAGTGGACCGCGTGGTTGGTGTCGAACTGGTTGAGGACGCTGTCAGGGCGGCGCGAGAAAATGCTGAGCTGAACGGCATCGAGAATATCAGTTTTCACCAGGGTCACGTCAGGGATTACTTGAAGTCGCAGCGAAATGGCGAGGAAGGATTCTCGGTGTTCGTCATTGATCCACCGCGGGCGGGACTGCATCCCAAAGCAGTCAAACGAATCATCGAAATGCAGCCGGAAAAACTTCTCTATATCTCATGCAACCCGTCGACTTTCGCCCGTGACGCCAAATCGTTCGCGCAGGCGGGTTATGATTTGCCGGTGGTTCAGCCGGTTGACATGTTTCCACACACCATGCACATCGAACTAGTGGGGCGATTCTTTCGTAATTAGATCATGGAATGCACTTCTGTTTTGCAGCGCTGGTGCCGATCACTATTTGAAGGAGGCAATATGCTTCGCAGGATTATAATCGTATTCGTTCTTAGCTCTACCTTAATCGGTTTTCCGCTTCACCCAACGGCTGCCAAGAAGAGTCGAACCTTTCAGGACGTTTGCTTGGAGATCCTTGAGACGCTTCAAGCGTTTTATCCTGTTCGCGCCACCGAGATGGGTATCCATGCTCATGACTTTCATCTGGCCGACTACTCATCCAAATGCGTGAAGAGCATGATCAGGAAACTGAAGGGCTTCGAGAAGAGTCTTTACAAATACAAGAAAGCCAATCTCGAAGATTACCAACGCATCAACTACCAGTTGGTCAAGTCGTATGTCGATATCGCTCTGTTGGACCTGGAAAGAATCCGGTGGCACAAGAAGTCGCCTCAACTCTATGTCGATGAGGCCGTCAACGGCCTGTACTTCCTCTCCCTATCCGGTCACGCGCCGCTTCATGAAAAGCGTGTCGCCATGCTCGCCAGAATGAAGGCGGTGCCCAGGCTTTTTGCCACAGCGAAAAAGAACCTGAAGAACCCACCGCCGATTTATATCGAAGCTGCCCAGGAGACCCTTGAGTCGGGGCAGACCTTTTATCGTGCGATGGCCGCCGAACTGATGAACCAGTTTCCGGATCAGGCCGACAAGATTCTGAAAATCTCGACCGCCGCCCGCGAAGCGATGACCGAATTCTCCACCTTTCTTTCAGAAATCACGCCCGGTGAGCCGACGTCGTTTGCGATCGGCAAAAAGAACTTCGACTACAAGTTGAGCAACGAGTACTTCCTTGAATATGACAGCGACTCACTCCTGGCCATCGGGAGCCGTCTGCTGGCTGAGGCCGACCGTGCATACCAGGCTCACGAGGCATATATCGAGGATCATCACCAGAACGGCAGTGACTCCGTCTTTGTCCCGGCCGGTTTCTCGCGTGAGGATATTCTGAACTACTACAACTGGGAAGCGGAGCAAGTGCGCATCTTCCTTGAGGAAAGCGACTATATCACGGTGCCCGACGATATCGCACCGATGAGTGTGGTCGAAACGCCGGCCTTCCTGCGCACCATGATCACCGGTATTGCTTACCAACCGGCCGGCCCCTTCGACAGCATTCAGCACGGTTACTTCTATGTCCGTCCGGTGCCGGAGGACCTTGACCGACATCAACTGGAGGCACGGTTCAGGTACATTCATCGACGCGGTTTTCGCGGCTCGGTGGTGCATGAGGCCTATCCCGGGCATCACTTGCAGATGCAACTGGCCGGACGGCACCCTGATCCGGTGCGACGCTGGGCCTACAACTTCATGATGATTGAAGGCTGGGCGCTTTACTGCGAGGAAGCGGTCTACCATCATGGTCTCTATGGCGAGGAGGACGCGGTCAGATGGCTGGGTGTACTTGGCGGGATTCGTTTTCGCGCCATGCGGATTGTCGCCGATGTCATGCTGCACACGGGGCAATTTACGTACGACGAATGTGTCGA
>JAUWMW010000210.1 GCA_030612965.1 bacterium | reverse complement strand
GGAAGTCGAACTGGACGCCGTAGACAGTCTGCGAAGTAACCAGATTGACCGGAAAGAGGAAGCTTGGCTTCCCATCAATACCGCCCTGGGCACTCCTCTCGGTGGAGGATGTAAACAGTTTGTCATAGTCCGGTTCGGCGATATTGATCTGAACGGTTACCGAAACCGGTGAGGTATTGCCGTCCGAGGCGCGGAAGGTCGCGGTCACCGTTCCCGACTGGCTCATCGTTGGCGTGAAAGTAAACGAACCCGAGGCCGAGCCGGTGCCGGTAACGGTCGGGAAGGTGGCGTTGGTCGGCAGGTTGGTCGCCTCGAGGGTGATAAAGTCGTTATCCGGGTCGGTTGCCGACACCGTGAATACGAGAGTATTGCCGACATCGACATAATGTACGGTACTGACGTTGATAGTTGGCTGGTGCGGATCGGGCTGCCCGCCGCCGTCCTGGACCAACATGTTGACCGTGCCGGTGTCGACCGAGTACTGGTTCTTGGCTATCAAGGTGTATATATAGGTGCCGGCCGTGCCGGGGGCATACACAAACAGGTCGTCGTTGAGGACGGTGGTGATGTGGTCGACGTTGGGGCCGGTAAGGAACACTGAATCGGCGTTGACCACCGCCCAGGAGAGTTGGAATCCATCGCCAAGACCGACGGAGTCATTGGGAACGTTAGAAGAAAAGCTTTGGATATCGGCGTCCGGCGTGGCATCGGCGTGGAACCAGCCATCATTTGTGGTGGGGTACAAGACAGAGGTGCAGGTTACGGTTTCCTCGGAAGTATCGACAACTAGTGGATCGTGGGAGATGGTGTCATAGACCCACACCTGGCAGTCACGGTCAACACTCATGTTGGTACGGCGACAGTCGGCGCAGAAGGCCGTCAACATCCCGGGATCAATCACGACGAACTCGTTGACCTCGCGGTACTGGAAGAAGGCCGAGTCGCCGTCCAGTACGATAGTAGAGTCAGTGGTGAAGGGCAATCGAAAGATAGTTTCCCCGGTGGTGCGCGGGTCCATTCGTGGCGGCGTCAGCGTCGAGTCGCCACCAGTGCCGGTGAAACCGAGGTTGAAGGCGCAGATGATGACAGCATGGCCACTGTCTGCGCTTTGCTCCGATAACTGGGCGAAAAAGACCTCCTTAGTGTCGTCGATCGCATCTTGTTGGTCTTGAGCTGCCTGAAGCTGGCCGGCCAACTGGTATTGGAGGAAAAGCGTATCTTCGGGATAGAGCGGATTCTCCGGATAGGTAACCGGAGTGAGCATGGATGAGTCGTATTCGATCAGGATCAAGAAACCCGAGGTCGTATCCTGAGTTCTCAGCCGAACCGGCATCCAGACCGTTTCACCGGGCCTGCCGGTAAACTCGACAATGGTGACGTCGTCCACCGAGGACTCAGTGATCGAGTCACAGTCGATGTAGTTGTTGACACAGTCGTAACCGCCAACCTGGGCCAAAACGGGTCCAGCCAAGGCCAGAAGTAGCAAAAGGGCGGCGGCAGGGATCTTCTGAAATCTCATCTTATAACCTCCAACAAACCAATCGTTATCACGTTCATGCCGGTCTTGCCGGCTATTTATTTCATCAACATCATCTTGCGTGCAAAAGCGCCGCTCTCGGTGCGCAGCCGGTAGAAGTACACTCCGGAGGCCACCGAGTGTCCATACTGATCGTGGCCTGCCCAGGTCACGCTATGGTGACCGGCATTAAGTCGGCGGTCCAACAGCGTTGCAACCTCGCGACCCAGTAAATCGTATACGGTCAGCCGAACGTCGGTGCCGGCCAATAAGTCGAAATCAATGTGAGTTTCCGGGTTGAACGGGTTGGGATAGTTCTGGTGCAAAGTGAAACCTTCCGGTACCGCCTTGCCCGTCGGGGCAAACGAAACCGCCGCGGTTCGCCCATCGGCGCCGGCCAGATCGACCGAGGTGATCTCAAAGTCCGACAGCCCGGATACCGAAAGGAAATCATGGCTGCCGGGAGGCATCTTAGCGCTGTTCATGCTGTAAATGAACACCCGAACTTCTGAATCAGTCGTGAGAATGCGAACATCCATGTCTTCATTCAGGTTTCTGATTCTCTCGCGTCTGACCGGCTCTGAAGTTCGGAGCGTCAGAAAAACGCCCCCAACTTCAAAGTCGGTGTGATAACTGATAACGGCGTCGCCATCACGTTGGTCGGTCTCAACCGTAGCCAACAAATCGTGAGGGACAGTCGGTCGAGAAACCTTGGCGCCTTCCATGATCCTATTAATGAGGGTAACCAGATCGGCTATAGTGCCCAGAATGTGGTCATGGTTCATGTCGGAGTTAGCCAACTGCAGGGCATTCATGGGATAACCGCCCGGATTCATGAAGGAGTTGGAGAAATAGACATAGTCACTGACTTCATAAGTGAATCCGTTCAGATTGATGTCACCGATATTCACTTCGCCCATCTCGCGGATGGCGATATAGCCGTCATAGTAGTAGATCTGAGACTGTTCGATCTTTACGCCGGCGTCATCGGTAAGGGTATTGTCATCATTGACCGGGGCATCGAGGAACTCAAACCTGATCGGAATATACATGCCGGCCAGATTGATGTCATTGGCAATTGCAAAGATGAACCGCGCTAACGAACCATCACCGGGCGGCAAAGACTCGGCAGGCTGCGGCGCGGCGCCGCCCAGATCGGCTATCCCCACGATTCGTACGAGGCCCGGGGTAGCGAATTCGTCGTAGGTGTACTCGAAATACTCGAAGTCAGCTGCTCTGGTATCGGTGGTGGTGAGGCTGATCGGCCACATTGCACTGGCGTCATACTTGACCAGCAGATTGAACGAACCGACCGGCAGATCGTTGGTCAGGTTGATATCGTAAGAGACATTGTCGCCCGGATAGGCGTGAGCACTGTCCAGCCACAGGGCATAAGCCGCGTCGGCAGAACTACTGACAAGCAAGCCGGACCCCGCCATCACGTCGGGGTGACAGACTGGGGCGACCAGCGTCCCGAGCACTGCTAAGGCGGTTATAATCCTGACAACTCTCACAAAACACCTCAAACTACTTATGACTCCGCCACTGTGGCGGTTCATGCCGATTACCTATTCAGCAATTACCGGACCGAAACTCAACCGGATTGACACTGCCGGACTGTCATGCCGGGCATTACAAGATCGTCCGCTCAAGCACTCAGACGGCCTCTGTCGGCTTTCTACAGTGGTATGAACAGTAATCGCTTAACGGCCTACTGTCGATACCATATCAAACTTTGAACACTCGGACTATAAAAGTCCCCTTGTAGTAACGCGTGTGACCCACGGCGACGAGGAGAGATGTCTTCCCGCAAAAGTCATACTCCTTACGCAATCGCGCATCCTGTTGCACAAGGGGCTCTCTGCGCGATCACATCACCTATAAGATAAAAAAAAATGACCATTTGGCAAGGAGTTTCCGCGTTTTCCATGCGTCAGGTCAAGTAGTTGATTCCAAGTCATTTCAGACTCTTTTCTCTAAGTTATTCAATCGATATCAGTATGTTCTCTTGTTTTCTCCTTCAGTTATAAACTCCCCGGAAAGGAATTAACCTTTCCGGGGGAGTATCTAAGCGCAAACAGGCTTACTTCAAGAGCACCATCTTTTTGGTGTCGACGAAGTTCTCGGTATCCAGCTTGTAGAAGTAGACACCTGAGGCCATGTTGGCAGCATCCCAGTCAATCGAAACCATACCAGCATCGGCGGAGCCGGAGAAGGAAGTGACCTTCTGACCAGTTACGTTGTAAATGGTCAGGCTGTAGTCACCACCGGTCGGCAGCGCAAAGGCGATAGTGGTCTTCGGGTTGAACGGGTTCGGATAGTTCTGATGCAGGCTGTAGCTGAGCGGCACGTTCTTGGCGGCAACCGGAGTGCCGTCATACGTGGCCATTTCAACACTAACGATGTTAGCGTCAAAGGCAAGGAACTCGCCCACAAAGCCGGCTTCAAGCTCGACCTTGGAGACCAAGACGCGAGTGTTACGGCCGTCGAACTGGTAGGCCATTTCCATGTTATCAGCCAGCAAGCGAGGAGCTACGTTACCCTCAAGTACGACAAAGGCAGCGCCCATCTTTGTATCGACGGACATCACACCATTCTCGTAGGCGAAGGAAGCAGCTTCTGCACCAAGCTTCGGATACGGCATAGCGTCACCGACGATAATACGAATCTGGTAAACCAGATCAGCAACACTGAGAGTCAGACCATCAGCGTTAACGTCAGTAGCAGCGATCTGACCCGGCATGTTGACATTAAAGACGCCAATACCCTTCACGAAATAGTTGCTGAACAGAACAGCGTCAGCGATTTCGTTGGCGGTACCGTTGAGGTTAATGTCACCGCGGTCATCGATCGAGTCGGCGCAGACGATGTCCACACCACCGTTGA
>JAUWMW010000218.1 GCA_030612965.1 bacterium | reverse complement strand
TTCGCCGCGACCGGCACCGTTTCATATTTCATGGGTTACCAGATGATCCATCCGGACCTGGAACGTCTCGAGGACGATTCATCGCAGATGGTCCACGCCGGACGCATCATTCCGGTTTACCCACAGACCGCAGAGTTGTCGAAAGCGGGCCTCGCCAGCAAGAGCCTTAGGCGGATTACCTCGTTTGTTTTCGATCACCTGACCGAGCCGATTCCCGATCATTTGCCATCCACTGTCCGCGGCCAATCGCAGTTGGCGGACTTGCACACTGCGATTAGGAAGATCCACTATCCCGATAATCGCGAGCAGTTGGAAACGTGCCGACGCCGTCTGGCATTTGATGAACTGCTGGGTTTTCTTTTCTTGGTATTTCGCCGCAAGGCACAAAAGGAAAGAGCCGTTAAGGACCATCGCTACCAGCCACCCGGGGAGATGCTCACGAAGTTCAAGAATGAATTGCCTTTTGAGTTGACGACGGGACAGAAGAAAGTTATCCGCGAGATTTTCGCCGACCTTCAGTCGAAGCATCCCATGGCGCGCATGTTGCAAGGTGATGTTGGCTGCGGCAAGACTGTCGTGGCCATTGCGTCGACTCTGTATGTCGCCGAGAACGGGTTGCAGACAGCCTTTATGGCCCCGACCGAGATTCTGGCCGAGCAGCACTTTCGTACCTGGGGTCCGGTTCTTGAGAAGCTCGGTTTCCGATGCGCCCTGTTGACGTCGAGTCTCAAACCATCGGTCAAGAAGAAGGTGGCAAACGAATGCGCCGAGGGAGATATTCAAGCTCTCTTTGGGACGCATGCCCTGATCTATGACTATGTCACCTTCGACAACCTTGGACTGGTGATTATCGATGAACAGCATCGTTTCGGTGTCGAGCAACGAAGCAAGCTTCACGCCAAGGGTGACAACCCCGATCTGTTGATAATGACCGCGACGCCGATCCCGCGCACCCTGGCGTTGACGATGTACGGCGATCTGGACATTTCGACGATCGATACGTTGCCACCGGGACGGAAAATCACGCGAACCGTCTGGCGCACCCACGACGCTCGCGACAAGGTATACAAGTTTGTCGTCGATGAGATCGGCAAGGGCGGGCAGGCGTATATTATCTATCCGTTGGTTGAGAAGTCGGACCAGATGGAACTCGAAAACGTCGAGGACGCCTACCAGGAATTGTCTTCGTCCGTTTTTCGTAATCTAAGCGTGGGCATGGTTCACGGGCGGGTCAAACCACAGGAGCGGGACGAAACTCTTCTGCGTTTTCGGTCCGGCGAGTTGGATGTTCTGCTGGCCACTACTGTGATTGAGGTCGGTATCGACAATCCCAACGCCACTTTGATGGTGATCGAACATGCGGAACGATTCGGTCTGGCTCAGTTGCATCAGTTGCGCGGACGGATCGGCCGTTCCGACAAACAGGCGACGCTGGTGGCGCTGGCCCATCCACCGCTGTCGGAGATAGCACAGAAGCGGTTGCAGTACTTCACCGGCACCTGCGATGGTTTCGCTATCGCCGAAGCCGACCTGGAACTGCGCGGACCGGGCGAGATGTTCGGGTTCAAGCAATCCGGCCTGCCTGAACTCAGGATAGCTCGGCTGTCGGCCGATCGCGATCTTATCGAAACAGCGCGAAATCTCCTGTCAACGCTGTTCGCTAAAGAGACCGAACTTGACAGCGAGCACGGCATTCTGTATTCATTTCTGGAAAATTCGGCATTTGGTCGAAAGACGGAGCTTGGCGGTGGCTAATACATGGCGGCTGTGAACCGACCCGATTTCAACAGCGAGGTATACTTATGAATCAGACCGATGTAACGTTGGATCCACTTTTTTTCCAGTTGGTGGTGTCCCTGCAAGGGGGGGCCATGCACCAGATGGGCAAAATCGCCTCCCCCTTGACCGGCAAGGTGGAGCGTGATCTTGATATGGCCAAGAGTTCCATAGACCTGTTGGGCATGCTCAGGGATAAGACTGAGGGCAACCTCACCGACGAGGAGAAGAAGCTGCTCGATCACATCCTCTACGAACTGCGCCTCAACTACGTCGATGAACTCAAAAAAGGGGATGCTGAGCCAGCCGAAAAGAAGGCAGACGATAGCGCCTCATCCAGCGATGAACCAGCCCGGCAGGAAGCGTCCCCGGAAGCGGAAGGTCCAGACCAGGGCAAGTCTGATTGAATTTCTGCCTGAACGCAGGCAGCCCACGCATCGCTGATAAACCAGACAAGGGCGGCGTCTGGAGTCGCAGCAGGAGGGGTTTTGGCTTGTCTTGAGGCTGCATTTCGGTATATTGAAGGGTGATCGAAATGGAGTCTAAACCAGAGTCTAATGGAAAGATTCGTTCGGAAGCGTTGCGCTCAAGGTTGGGAGAACGTCTGGAACTGAATAAGTCATTGGCGCCGTTTACAACTTTCAAAACGGGCGGAGCGGCCAGTTACTTCCTCAATGCGGACAGTGTCGACGACGTGACCAGAGCAGTCCGAGCCGCCAATGAGATTGGCCTTGAGTTTTTCGTGATCGGCGGCGGTTCGAATCTGTTGGTATCGGATGCAGGTTACGCCGGCCTGATTATCAGAATCCGGACACGCGGTCTGAGTCTGGAGAACGAAACTGAAATCGTCTGCGGGGCCGGAGAGGAGTTGATGGCGCTGGTGACTTATGCAGCCGATAATTCGCTGTCAGGGCTGGAGTTCGCTGCCGGTATCGGGGGCACGGTGGGCGGCGCCGTCTACGGCAACGCCGGCGCTTATGGTGGTGAGATAGGACGGCGACTGAATCGGGCGGTTCTGATCGGCCGGGACGGACAACTTAAGACGGTTAAGCCCGAGTATTTCCGGTTCGGGTATCGTGATTCTTACTTGAAGAGTACCCACGAAATCCTTGTCGAAGCTTGTTTCCAACTCGAAAAAGGCCGTTTGCGGTTGATCCGTGACAAGATTGACGGCATATTGAAAGAACGTGAGGCCAAATTCCCTCGCTCGGCTAAGTGTGCCGGGTGTTTCTTCAAGAATATCGAAGACTCCAGCCAGGAGCATGGCAAACTTCCGGCCGGTCGTTTGTTGGAGGAAGTTGGGGCCAAACAGATGTCGGTCGGCGATGCCAGGGTGAGTGAGCACCACGCCAACGTCATCGTCAACGCCGGCAGCGCATCCTCAAAGGATATCATGCAATTGGCCGATAAATTAAAAGAGAAAGTGTTCGAGCAATTTGGTATAATGTTGCAGGAAGAAGTTATTCAGATCGGCGAGTTCTAAACTCAAAGGAGACCTATCGGACTATTTCTAACGGATTGAATTGAACGCTGTTACTCCTGCCGAGAGTGAAAAAAACAGTTCGGAAATACGTCATTTGGTCTCTGGTCACGACGGTTATCGTCGTGGCTTCGGTGTGCCCGGCGATGTCGGCCGGTCGTTTCGTCGCCCAACTTTACAGCCCACCAAGCCAGGTCTCTTCATACAGCGAAACGAGTTACGATTTCTCGGCAGCCCTCTCCCCTTTGACCTTCCCCCTGATCTCTCAGAGAATGAAACGCCGGCCCCTGGTAGTCAGGTCAAATGCCGAGACCTCATCACTGACTTTCAATACCGAGTTCTACAAACGCCGCGGCCAGAGTCAGTCGCTGGTGCCGGTGTCCGCCGATGCGGGAGAGTACCTGACATTCCGTATCGCCAAAGGAACCAAAGAGAAATCTCGTGAGCTGTCATCCAAGGCTATCTCCGACCCCGAGCGGAAGAAAGGCGAAGGGGGACTGGGTATCAGGGTTGCACTACCCAAGCGCCTTGATCGCGTCTTCGGCGAAGGGGGCGCCGGTTTGAAAGTGTCTGGTTTTCGCAAGATCACGTTCTCGGGACGTTCCAACTGGACCGACGCATCCAACTCCGATACCTACCGACAGAGCAAGTTCCCCTCGCTGAACATGGAACAGATCTCGCAATTCGATATTGCCGGCACTATCGGATCCAAGATAACGGTCAAAGTGTCGCAGAACAGCCGGACCGAAATCCCTCTGTCCAACCGTATCCAGATTCGTTACAAGGGTGACGAAGACGATATCCTTAAGACTATTGAAGCCGGCAACACCACCCTCAACCTGCCTCCCACCGCCCTGGTCGGTTACTCCGCCCAGGTAAAGGGTCTGTTCGGTATCAAAATGGCGGCGCAACTGGGCAGTCTCAAGATGACGGCGATTGCATCACAGGAGAAAGGATCGGCCGATCAACTCACTTTTACCGCCGGTGGTGAGGAAAACGCAA
>JAUWMW010000032.1 GCA_030612965.1 bacterium | reverse complement strand
AATGCCGTTGTTTGCAGAATCATGAACATATCGGCTGGCCCGGAGACAATTTGAACAGAAAGAAACGTCACTAACGAAAACAACCTACGATACCACCACTCAGTACGACGGCAATGCAGATTATGACACAGCCTGGAGGCTAAGGTGACGACTCAGATTATTCTGCTTCAGGGTACGGTCGTGTATGGAACCGAAAAGCGGCAGTTGGTTTACGTGGGCGCATCCGACGGTCATACCGTCGGCGAGCAGTTTCTGGAAGTGACGCCGAAACGGGAAATGAGATTTCTGCACAACCGTCTGATTCTCCTGGCCGCTCAGGATGGCAAGACCGTTCGGAAGGTTATCTCTATCGACCCTCTCGACGGCCGCGAATATTGGAGTGTGTCGTTGGATGATCCCAATCCAAAGGCTGCCTGGTACAGTCCGAGGGTTCACATTTGGCGCGACAACGTAGTCGTCGGCTCAACTACCGGGCAAGTAGCGGGGTATCGGGCCTCCAACGGTAGCCTTAGTTTCAGGTTTAAGTTGAACGGTCGCATTCGCGGCATTGGGAGCCATGAGGACATCCTGTACGTCGGTACGTTTGAAGGTATGCTGTATGCGCTGAGGGTGGCGTGGTAGGCAGGTCTGCGGACAGACCTGCTCTACGATTGTATCCAAGTCCTTCCTTGAGAGGGAAATACGGACGAGGCTGGATTCCTGCTTCCGGAGCCTTCCAAAAACCCATGATCTGTTTGTGGGCGGCAGACTCCCGGAGGCTGTCCCATAGGTTTGCCACACCAAGGTGGTGCACGGTACTGTTCGTAAGCACAGCACCGAACTCCGCGTACGGGACAGCCTCTCCTCGTCTGCCCCTATATCCACGTGGCGCACGAGGACGTACACCACGCACCATAAACACCGCCGGATAGTTCTTGGACCCGCTAACTTCACAAACGAAGTGTGACAGGTGGATGGGATTGCTACAAGACAATCTCCCCAAACCCTTCCGAGTCGGTGTCCCCTTCGGTGTTGAGCAAAAGCACTTTAGTGCTGGGGGAGAGGGAGAGAAATGCGCGGGCATCGTCGGCAGCAACGCTGCTCTCATTGCAGAGGGTCAAGAGAGCAGCCAAACCCGAGGCGCCGGATTCGCCGGAGATGATGCGCGGGTCGTCGCCGGTCGAACGGTAGTACGTACGCATAGCTTCGCGGGCGGCATCGTCGGTGACAGTCATGAACAAATCGAAACCTCGCTTCACGAACGGCCAGGCAATGGTCGACGGGGTACCGCAATTCAGCCCGGCCATGATGGAAGCAAACTGCCCTTTTAGTGAAACGGGTTCTCCGGTCTCCGATACAATCGATTGCAGCAGGCAGTCCGCGCCAACCGGCTCCACCGACACAAGTTTGGGGCGCGGCTCCGGATAAACGCAGTTGTAGTACCATGCCGCCGCTGCGGCCAACGCTCCGACCCCCGCTGGGACGATAACGATATCAAAACCAGCATCGTTGTCGGCATGGATCTCCTCGAACATCGTCAAGTATCCCGCCTGTATCCAGCGGGGGATCTCTTCATAGCCGGGCCACGAGGTGTCGGAGATGATCTGCCAGCCGCGAGCATGCGCGTCTTTGGCGCAGCGAGCCACGGCGTCGTCGTAGCTGCCATCGACAACGACCACTTCCGCCCCCTCCTTGCGGATGTTCTCGATCCGAGCGTGAGCACTGTTTGTCGGCATATAAATGACCGCGCGCTGGCTGAGTTGCCGCGCGATCCAGGCGACGCCGCGACCATGGTTACCATCGGTGGCGGTGCAGAACACAAAGGTTCCTTTTGGCAATGTCGATTCGCGGTAGAACTGATCAGCCGGCGGGCATTGTCGCCCTGGCCGCTCCAAATATTGCCGCACGAAGCGGTAGATCGAATAAGCCGATCCCAGCGCCTTGAACGCTTTCAGCCTAAACCGATGCGACTCGTCCTTGACCAGAATCTCACCGACGGTCAGTTCATGAGCCAGATTCGGCAGCGATAGCAGCGGTGTGGGGCGGTATTCCGACAACGAACGATGAACCGCCGAGATATCGGGGGCCGTAAAGGCGGCAACGGTGTCGGCGGGCCACTGCGGGCTTGTTTGACGGTGTATATTCGAGACAAACTTTGTCATCATCTAATCCATCTCAGTCCATATGCAATCAATACAAGGTTACGGTGGCGGGATAATATTCGCAACCTGAAACAGCTTGAAATGGCCGGCGGTTTGACTTACCTTCCGGCGTGCTGATATCGGTCAGTTGCGATGGCAATGACCACAGCCGCTAAAATAGCAGAGACCTCAATAAGCAGGAATGGAGTTCCTATAATGCACTACGATCTACTCAGTAAGAGAGACCTCAAGGCCATCGACGCTCTGATCGATTCGTACGGCGGGGCGAAAGCTGTCCGCGAAAAGATTACGGCTAAGCGTGAGTACGCCAGCCGCAAGAAAGCCGCTTCGGACAAGGGCTACGGTGAAATGCTTGAGCAGGCCGAGAAGTACGTTACCGGTTTTCCCAAGGTTGAAGATTTCATTGCCTCTGAAACCATCAAGACCGACAAACCGGGGGTTTGCACGACGCAGGTGTCCGGGTTTCAGGGTTCGCGCGTCACGCTCGACTGCTTGCGCCGTATTGCTGAGAAGCCGGAGGTGCTGTTTCCAACCGAGATGATTTCGGTGGTAGCGTTCACCGAACACTACCTTTACAGTGGTGATCTGTTGGCCACGCTGGCAATGGCCGAGAACATTCTTGGGGCCAGCAAGTTCTGCTCAACCAACCTGATCGGCATCCCTTGGCCGGAAGAGCGTTTCGCGTATGTAGAAAAAGTGACCGGCGAGAAATTCGACCGGCGCGACCTGGGCGATGGGTTGAGCCAACTGATCCTGAAGAACATGGGCACGCCGTTCGGCAACCTGGGTGGTGTCGAGGTGGCCAATAACAATCACCTGATCTATCTCGATGGTGTCATGCGCGCTGCCCTGGAGACCGGGGCGAATTTTTTCCTCAATCCCAGTTGGTCGACAATTGTGGCTGCCTGCTACTGGGGGCGCGAGATACCCGAGGTCAGTTTCAAGATATCGATGTTGCTCTCGATCCAGAATGCGATCCAGTTCCGGATGTTGATGAACATCGTCAAAGCGTACCTTCGTGACGATGGAACCACGCCGCTTTACGAGATCAACATCGGTAACGGCGTCAGCCCCGAGATATTCATACAGTGCTCCGAGGAATTAAAAGCGTCCGGTCTGCCGTACATCTCGCTGGCGGCGCATCTCCGAATCAATCCCGATTTGGGCATGGAAGGTTTCGACTGGACCGAGAACGCTTACAAAGTTCTTGATGCCGGGCACAATATAACCATCAAGTATGAAAGCGACGGAACCTCGCGCCCATACGACACGATGGAAGCCTACTTCCTTCCCGACTCCGAACGCGACGAGAAGGCGGAGTTGATCGGCAACGTCATCTACCACAAGTGCCTTCGTTGTGATAAGGACATTCGCGAGATCATGAGGCGCGGTCACGCGGCCAGGTTTGCCGCCATTGCATACAAAGACGGAAAAGCAAAATGAAGGAACTGATGGAGCAATTCGATGGCACCGCTTTTCCGGACTTGATTCGAAACATGCCGGAAGTAGATGTTCCGATGGAGGGTGTCCGGGGATGGTTGCTTACCGGCTCGAACAGGCAGGTTGTCTTTTTCGATATCCAGGCGGGCGCCGATATCCCCCCGCATTCACATTGTGCGCAGTGGGGAATGGTTGTTGAGGGCGAGATGTCGTTGACCATCGGTGACGACACGCGTGACTACACCAAGGGCGATTGGTACTACATCCCGGAAGGCGTTACGCACGCGGCCAGGGTTAACGCGCGCATGTGTGTCATCGATGTTTTTGACGCACCGGATCGCTATCACCCCAAGTAACATAAGAACGGAGGAAACATAATGCGTTTACTTTTGATTGGATTCGGAACGGTAGCCCAGGGATTGGCCGAGCTACTGTTGGAGAAGGACAGGGAACTCAGAGAGAAGTACGGTCTTGACCTGAAAGTGGTCGGCATCTCCGACATGCTCAAGGGAAGCGCCTACGCACCCGACGGTATCGATCTGGCCCAGGCTCTCAAACTGGCAAAAGCCGGCAAGAAGCTCGACGAACTACCGGGCAAGTTCGACGGCGATGCTCTGGCGATGATCGAGGCTGCCGAGGCCGACATGATGGTCGAAGTGACCTATACCGACATCAAGACAGGCGAGCCGGCCACCTCGCACATTCGCGCTGCCCTGAACAAGGGGATGCACGTCACTACTACCAACAAGGGACCGGTGGCGCTGTATTATCAGGACCTCGCCCGGTTGGCGGCTGAAAAAGGCGTCAAGTTCCTTTACGAGGGAACCGTCATCAGCGGTACGCCGTTGTTGAATCTCATTCGCGAGACACTGGCCGGCAGCCACATAACCGAGATAAAAGGTATTCTGAACGGCACCACCAACTACATTCTCTCCCAAATGGAAGAGGGACAGGCGTACGACGATGTTCTCAAAAGGGCGCAGGAGCTCGGTTATGCAGAAGCGGTCCCTGACGCCGATGTGCTCGGTTGGGATGCGCTGGCCAAAGTCACCATTCTTGCCAATACCGTCTTCGGTGTCGATGTCAAGCCGGATGCTTTCCCGTGTAAAGGTATCACCGAGATCAGCGCCGACATGATCGCTGAGGCCAAGGCACGCGGCAAGCGATACAAATTGATCGGCAAGGTCTGGCGGGACGGTGATAGTGTCAAGGGGAGCGTCGGGCCCGAGGAGATGGATCTTTCACATCCGCTCGCCGGAGTCATGGGTGCCACCAACGCTGTTACGATATCCACCGACACTTTGAGTGACGTGACCATCGTCGGTCCCGGCGCGGGGCGCGTTGAGACAGGTTACAGCGTTCTGATCGACATCATTCACGCAGGAGGCCAACAATGAAGATGCTTCTCAATGGTCAGTGGGTCGACCGCGACAACAAGATCGACGTATGCGATCCGTTTGACAACTCAATCATCGATACTGTCCCCGCCGGTAACGACAACGATGCGGAACTGGCTCTCTCATCGGCCGTGCAGGGATTTCAGATTACGAAACGCATGACCGTCTATGACCGGGCGCAGATTCTGTACAAAGCAGCCGGACTCATTTCGGAACGGCTTGATGAGTTTGCTACCATCATCGCGCGCGAGGGGTCCAAGACGATCAACGAAGCGCGCAAAGAAGCGTCACGTTGTGTCAACACCATCACCTGCTCAGCCGAAGAAGCCAAACGCATCCTCGGCGAGACGATCCCCTGGGATTCCTTTCCCGGCGGCGAGAAGCGCAAGGGTTTCTATTATCGTTTTCCCATTGGAGTGGTGCTGGCGATCACGCCGTTCAACGATCCGTTGAACCTGGTCGCGCACAAACTCGGCCCGGCCATCGCGGCAGGTAACTCGGTCATACTGAAACCGGCCACCGTCACGCCGTTGTCGGCAATCAAGCTGGTCGAAGTGCTGCTTGAGGCGGGGTTACCTGAGAACGCTATTCAGGTCATCACCGGTTATGGTTCCAAGATCGGCGATCCGTTGGTCAGCGACGAACGTGTCCGCATGATTTCATTCACCGGCGGCGTTGAGGCCGGTAAGCATATCGCCTCCAAAGCCGGGATCAAGAAAATCGGTATGGAACTCGGTTCCGATTCGCCGGTGATCGTGTGGAAGGACGCTGACATGCAACTGGCCGTCGAGTCCTGCGTCTCCGGCGCTTTCTGGGCGGCGGGGCAGAATTGCATCGGTGTGCAGCGGCTGTTGGTGCACAAAGAGATCTATGACGAGTTTAAGACGAAGTTCGTAGAACTGACTAAAACGTATAAGATCGGTGATAAGCTCAAAGAAGAAACCATGATGGGTCCGATGATCACTGAGACCGAGGCCAAACGGATCGAACAGTGGGTCAACGACGCCGTTGCAGGTGGCGCCAAGCTGCTCACTGGCGGCAAGCGGGATGGAGCCATGTACGATCCGACAGTTCTGGAAAACGTCCCGGCCGATGCCAAAGTACACTACGAGGAAGTGTTCGCGCCGACGGTGAATCTGTACCCTATCGACGACCTCGACAAAGCGATCGCGCAGGCCAACGCGCTGCCGTACGGGTTGCTCGCAGGTATCTTCACACGCGATCTTGAGACGGCGTTCAAGGCGGCCTACGAACTCGATTGCGGCGGTGTGATGATCAACGATTCGACCGACTATCGTTTGGACTCGATGCCGTTCGGCGGCGTGAAGTATTCCGGGTTGGGTCGCGAGGGTCTCAAGTTTTCACTTCAGGAGATGACCGAACCGAAAGTTGTCTGCTTCAACCTGCCGGGGACATAGGCAGGGTGTCAGGCGTCCTCGCGTGATGGCTATCGAGATGTACTAGGCAGGATTCCTGTATTACTGCCGGGAGGGATTTGCCTGTCACCCCGGCGAAGGCCGGGGTCCATCTTCAATCCGACGGATCAACGGATGGATTCCCGCCTTCGCGGGAATGACATGTGCATAGGTTCTTCGTAGGTCAGGAGCCCTGCGCTCCTGACACCAACCTCACCCTGAGCGGTGTCGAAGCATGACAGGTGGATTCCTGCTTCCGCAGGAATGACGAGTTAGTGCGCAGCGTGTGTCCTCATGCGCCGCGTTCGTTAACCATCGCTCGAATCGCCGCAATATGCTCCGGCGTCGTGCCGCAGCAACCCCCGATGATGTTCACGCCGATATCGAGCAAGTCGCGACACTTGTCGGCCATGAACTCCGGTGTCTCCGCATACACTACTGAGTCTCCATGCATCTCTGGCAGCCCGGCGTTTGATTGGATGATGATCGGCAAGGAAGTATGTCTCTTGAACTCGCGTGCGATCTTGATCATGTTCTCGATCCCGTTACCGCAATTGGAGCCGATGATATCAGCGCCTGCCTCGGATAACCCCTCGGCGGCTTGCTCAGTACTGACTCCCATGATGGTGTAGAATCCGTTCGGAGTGTCATCGAAAGTCATGGTGGCGGCGACTGGTACGCCTGGAGCGGCAGCCTTGACAGCTTTGATAGCGAGTGTCGCTTCGTTGAGGTCGGTCATGGTTTCGATACAGATGAGATCAACACCTTCGTGCGCGAACGCCGTTATTTGCCGGACATAACTCTCTGACATCTCCTCCTGCGACACGTCACCGAGAGGTTGAAGCATCTGACCGGATGGGCCGCACGATGCCGACAGGTAGGCACGATCACCGATGGCCTTGCGCACGGCACGGATTGCGGCGGCGTTGATCTCCTCAGTGCGACTGTCGAGCTCGTACTGCTTGAGTTTCAGTGCCGAGCCTCCGAAGGTGTTGGTGCAGACGATATCCGCCCCCGCTTCAAGATACAATCGCGCGATCTCCTCCAGCACTTCGGGTCGTTCGAGGTTCCATCGTTCGGGGCATTCGCCCGGCTGCAAGCCGCGCTCGAACAGCATGGTGCCCATAGCGCCGTCGCCGACCAGTGTGGCGCCGCCTCGTATTCGTTCCAACAGCGGGCGCATCTCAGTGTGCTCCCATGAACCTTTTTACGGATTCGACAGCGCTGACGGCGTCATAACAGTACGCGTCGGCACCGATTTCCTGTGCGTACTCTTTGCTCATGGGTGCCCCGCCGACAATGAACTTGAGTTGATTCCGGACGTTGCGTTCATGCGCCAGCGCGATCACTTTCTTCATCACCGGCATGGTGGTAGTGAGCAGGGCCGACATGCCGATGACGTTCGCCTTCTCACTGACGGCGGCATCGAGGAACTTCTCTGGAGATACATCGCGACCCAAGTCTATGACGTCAAACCCGGCCCCCTTGAGCATGATGCCGACGAGGTTCTTGCCGATATCATGCAAGTCTCCCTGAACCGTGCCGGTCACTACTTTGCCGATGGTAGGTATCCCGTCCTTCACCAGCAGCGGCTTCAGAAGGTCCATGCCGGCATGCATAGCCTTGGCGGCCAAGAGCACGTGCGGCAGGAATATCTCATGTTTCTTGAATTTCTCGCCGACGACAGCCATGCCGCCAACCAGCGCGTCATCGAGGATCGTCTTAGGCTCGCAACCTTCATCGATCGCCTGTTGCGTCAGGCGCGCGACCTGATCCGCGTTGCCCTTTTGCATGTTCTCTGAAAGTCGTTGAAGGGTATCCATTATTCCCACCTGGTATCTGCCTTTGGCTGGTTCTCGATTATTGACATTATTCTCTCCCGACACGAGTGTGTCGCACATTCGCTGCAAAATGGGAAATCATCGTCAAACTGGAAGATGTCTCTCGGCCCGGCCACCAGCAGGCCGCTGATGGACTTGAGTGGCTGCATGAGATAGCTATCGCTCAACTCGATACCGATCTCCTCCGGGTGCAGGGTATCAAATAGAGCACGTTGTCCGCTCACGTGCCAGCCGCAATAGCCGGGACTGAACGGCATGATTCCTTTAGACCGGTCCCATCGCCCAATGACACTTAGGTGCTTCTGAACTTTGTCTTGAACGATATCGGCAGCGTTCTCCGCGCTGACCGAGGCGGCCGCGTCAAGCATCGCGCCGAGTGGGAATTCGTTCGTCTCAAACAAGCGACGAATCTCCTGCTCGATATCATGGCCGACTGTTACGGCAAAAAGAGCAAGGGCGTCAGCGCGTTGATAAATGTTCGGCAAAGGCGTTTCCGGTTCGTTGCGGCCGTCACCTATGTACACCTGTGCAAAGTCGTGGATAGCTATCTCTGCGAAGATACCCATCGGTTGTGATAGATGTCCCCATAGCGCAATTGCCTCGCGCGCCGCCCTCAGGGTCGGCTCATCGTGCACAGCGCCTGGCGGTACGCCTTGTTGATTAAGGAGTTCCTCGACCGTGGGAGCGATCTGCTCTGCCGAGATGTCGATCACACGCCGCATTAACGTATCTCGGGCAAGCGGGACATGCCGTGTCGCCTTGCTTCCGCTTCCATCAAGGAGGTCAGATCGCTAAGCACTGTATCCGACAAGCCGACGGGCTGGTGCTGCGCAACCATGGTCTCGACCTGTTCAGCCGCACGCTCTCCCAGGGTCCGGCTGCCTTCCTCTTGCCACCGTGACCGATTGGCGCGATCGATAGTGGGTCCGGGGAGGTAAACCTCTTCCTTGAGGTACTTCATAGTGTGTTCCGATATGAGCAGATGTCCCTCACGCAAAAGTTCTTCAAAGCGCGGCAGTGACGGGAAATCCTCTTTCGGTTCGATACCGCCTACCATCCGCTTGACCATGCCGCAGATCTCGTTGTCGAGGACTAATTTCTCAAGGCTGAAGCAACTCTCGAAATCGAGCATGCCCGGACCGGAGACGTTGTTGATGCCGCTCAGCGCCGCCAGCGTGGCGCCCATCGAAGTCTCAAAACCGGCCTGAGCATCCAGCAGCTTGGCGTCACTGAGGCCGATGTAGGCCTGAGTCGGCAGACCGAGATGTTTGCCGATTTCGCTGTAAGCGCAGTCCATCATCATGGTACCGATGTCACCCATCGGCGTGGTCTCGTAGCGCACGTCGAACACGGCCGGCGAGCCGCCGTACAGCACCGGCGTGCCCGGGTTGGTCAGTTGACTGATTGCCAGCCCGCTCAGTGTCTCGGCGGTATGCTGCACCAGCGAACCCACAAGTGTGATCGGCGCCATGAACCCGGACAACGGCATCGAGATGTACTCCACTGGTATCGAATACCTGGCACAGTCGATCAAGTTCTGCGAGGTGACATTACTCCACTTGAGTGGCGCCGTCGGACAGCAGGAGAACATCGTCAGGGGACGCTCAGCCAACTCCTTCTCGGAACCGCGAACGGCCAGTTGCAACTCCTTCATGATCTCGAACGCCTCTATTGTGAAGGCGCCCGTGACCACCGGTTTCTCACAGAACATCAGACTGAGGTAGAGACGATAGCTGTCGGAGATCATTTCGTGGACGTCGCCGGGAACCATAGCGGTGGACTGCGAGGCGATATGCTCCAGTGACGCCATCAGTTTCGTGTACTTGACATAGTCTTTACTGGTAGGACGACGCGAATGCTGCGACTCGTGATCCAGAATGTTGATCGCCGATGAGCCGGGCGTGAAGTTGACGTTCATATCCGACAGGTCCACAGCTTCGTTCCCCAGCGAGTTATACAGACGAAATGAATCCGGAGCGGCTTGCAGGGAGCGATCGATAATGTCCGGCGTAAAGTAGGCACGTTGTGCGCTGTTGTCGATCCGCGCCGAATGATCACCGAGCAATGCGAGCACAGTATCGTTATGAATCTCAACTCCAAGTTTGCAGAGCAACTGTCTGGCTTCGGCGATGATTTGTTCAATAAGCTGATCGGAAAGAAATCGTACCGTTGGTCTCACAGGAGATCTCCTTATCCGAATTGGCCGTGACCATAACAGACGTTGCGGTCACAGCGTTTGTGTTTGCTGCAATGTCGATCAGGAGAGCGGTCTTGTCAAGCCCTGCGATTGTCGTGGATATTGCCCTGCCGGTATTCGGAATGATACCGACCTTTGCCGGCGCTTTTGTATCGTTTCCGCGAAACGACGTGAGATAAGCGTCGTGGTCTTGGCAGATCGACGGTTTTGCACTTTCGTAAATCTGCCTGTGTCAGTCTTGCAGGTCGACCCCCACGGTGCCGACGTTGGAGGAGTCAGGATCACAGGGCTCTGATTGGAATGACACAATCAGAGGGAACTGTGAAACTTAGACGGTCAGTTGGACGAGGTCAGCGGGGCCGACGCTCAGCCCGCCTTTTTCTTGTCCTTGGCGTGGGTGGTGATCTTCGGCTTAGCGCCGTCCTTGACGGTTTCGGCGCTGATGACCACTTCGGCTACTTCAGGCATCGACGGAACATCATACATGATGTCCAGCATGGCTTTTTCAAGGATAGAGCGAAGGGCGCGAGCGCCGGTCTTTCGCTCCAGGGCGATCTTCACAGCAGCCTCCAGAGCCTTCTGTTCAAAGCTTAGCTTGACTCCCTCCATCTCGAACAACCGCGTGAACTGCTTGGTCAGCGCGTTTTTCGGTTCCGTCAGGATACTCATGAGGGCGGCTTCATCCAGTTCCTTCAACGGCGCCATGACCGGCAACCGCCCGACCAACTCCGGAATCAGACCGTAGCTGATTAGATCGACCGGCAGTACGTGATCAAGGATTTCAGCCGAGTCCTTTTTGATATAGCGCTGCTCGGACTCAAAGCCCATCGTTTTCTTGCCGATCCGACGTGCCACCATCTGCTCCAGGCCGTCGAAGGCGCCACCGCAGATGAAGAGGATATTTGATGTGTTGATCTGTACAAACGCCTGCTCAGGATGTTTGCGCCCGCCCTTCGGTGGGATATTGGCCACCGTTCCTTCGAGGATTTTCAACAGTCCCTGCTGCACCCCTTCGCCGGAGACGTCACGCGTGATCGACGGGTTGCCCTCTTTGCGGGAAATCTTGTCCAACTCATCGATATAGATAATACCACGCTCGGTCTGCAACTGGTTGAAATTGGCCGCTTGATAAAGCCGGACCAGGATGTTCTCAACATCCTCGCCCACATAACCGGCCTCGGTGAGAACGGTGGCGTCGGCAATTGTAAACGGCACTTTGAGAAACTTGGCCAGCGTGCGCGCAATGAGCGTCTTGCCGGTACCGGTAGGACCGAGCAGGAGGATGTTGGACTTCTCTAACTCGATATCGGCGGACTTCGACTCCTTGTCGCTCAGTTGTATCTTAGCTTGAGCGTTGATCCGTTTGTAATGATTGTAGACCGCCACCGCGACAGTCTTCTTGGCCTGTTCCTGCCCAATTACGTATTGGTCGAGGAAGTTCTTGATCTCCGCCGGCACCGGAATACCGACGATCTCCTCCTGGACACCCGCCTCCGGCGCACTCTGCAACAAGTCGTTACAGAGCTCAACACACTCATCACAAATGAATGACTCATAGCCGGAAAAGAGGCGGCGAACCTGTCCCGCCGGTTTTCCGCAAAACGAACAACGGCGTGGAACTCTGATCTGGTCGTTTTTCTTTGGCATGGCTTCCTATGACAAACCTATTAGTCCAGCTTGTGCGAGTCGATCGATGACACAAATGCCGACGATCTCCTACTTCTTTTCACGGTCGAAGTCGTAGACTTTGTCAATCAAACCGTATTCTTTGGCTTCGTCTGGAGCCATGAAGAAGTTACGGTCGGTGTCCTTCTCCACCACCTCAAGCGGCTGACCGGTATGTTTCACAAACAATTCATTTAGACGTTTCTTGGTCTTGGCGAACTCTTCAGACATGATAACGATATCGGATACCTGTCCTTGTGCGCCGGCCATCGGCTGGTGAATCATCACGCGGCTGTTGGGCAGGGCGGCCCGCTTCCCTTTGGTCCCGGCCGCCAGCAGAAAAGCGCCCATGGATGCCGCGATTCCCATACAAGTCGTGGCGACATCCGGTTTGATAAACTGCATGGTGTCATAAATAGCCATCCCGGCTGTGACAGAACCACCCGGTGAGTTGATATAAACAAAAATGTCCTTGTCCGGGTCCTCGGCCTCCAGAAACAGCATCTGGGCAATGACCAGACTGGCCATCTGATCCTCGATCGGTGTGCCGATAAAGATGATTCTGTCCTTCAGCAGTCGGGAGAAAATGTCATAGGCGCGTTCGCCGCGCCCTGTCTGCTCCACTACCATTGGTACCAGGTGATTTGAACTAATATTGTCGCCCATCAGGTCTTCCCTAAATCTAACAGTGCTATGCCTTCGTTGTCTGCTTCTCTTGAGTAATAACCTTGGCTTTGTCAACCAGGAAATCAAGCACTTTCTCTTCCAGGATCGAGTCACGGATATCCGCAATCGATCCGGACTGGTTGAGCGCTTCCTTGGCTTGTTCCATGCTCATCTTATAGTTATCGGCAAACCTCTTGATTCGTTCTTCGATATCTGACGGCAGGACTTCGATATTTTCCTGAGCGGCGAGGTGGTTAAACAGAATGTTCCAGCGGATGGTCCCGATGCCGACATCATGGTAGGAACGACGAACTTCCTCTTCGTCGGTATCTTCATAACGTTTCTTGAAGTCCTCAACTATATTGTTGAGGTACTCGTTAACCAGACCTTCAGGGATCGGGATCTCGTTCTTGCTGCCGATTTGCCCTATGATCTGACTCCGCTTTGCGCGGTTCTGATCCTGGACCAACCGAGCTTTGAGCTCATCACGAATCTGCATGCGCAGTTCCAGGGCGGTCTCCGCCTGTCCGGTCTGCTTGGCAAAGGCGTCATTGAACTCCGGCAGGATGCGTTCTTTGACCTGTTTGACCTGGCAGAGGTACTTCACCGTGGCGCCGGCGAAGGTGGCGTCGGGATAGTCCTTGGGATAGTTGACTTCGATTTCGGTTTCATCACCGGACTTGGCGCCGGTCAACTGCTCCCTGAACTCCCGCACCGTAACCGGATTGGCCAGGTCGATCTCCTGATCGGCGAAGCTGTCGCCGGTCAGAACCAGTGATGGATCGTGGAGCTTCTTGAGATCAGCCACCACCACATCGGTCGCTCCGGCCTCACGGTCGACCGAACTAAGATCGGAGAACCGCTTGCGCAGTCCTTCCACGAACTCATCGACATCGGCGTCTTTGACCTCAATCTCTTCAACAGTGACCTTCAGATCGTCATAGACCACATTATCAACCTGTGGATACACTTCCACATTGGCCGTATAGCTGAAGCCGCCGCCATCATCGTTGTAGCCGGCCTTGACGATGTTGGGATACGAGGCCACTCGTAGCGTCTCCTGCTTCACTGCTTCCGGATACGTAGTGCGGATCAGATCCTCGCTGACATCTGCGCGAACAGCGTCGCCATACATTGAATGGATACGATCCATCGGCACTTTGCCTTTTCGAAAACCGTCGATCTGGGTATCTTTGCGAACTTCATCGAACTTGTTTTTCAACGCGCTTTCCACCGTCTCGGCCGGAAGATTTACCGTGACCTCGCGCATCAGTCCTTCGAGTTCTTTAACCTCAACCTTCACTCGGTTTCACTCCAATCTTGAAGCCGCAGCCATGACGATGAACCGCGAGCATTAGCATTCTGCATTTCTTAGTGCGAAAGGGGGGATTCGAACCCCCATTCCTCGCGGAACTGGATCCTAAATCCAGCGTGTCTACCAATTCCACCACTTTCGCAACTGGCGCAGGGAATATAC
>JAUWMW010000267.1 GCA_030612965.1 bacterium | reverse complement strand
TAAACGCATTTCTGTTTCCTCTCTTTTTTTTGCTTTGTCCATTGTACAATCAGAGTACCGTCTTGATCATCGCAGAACAACCTAAACCGGTTGCTTACACACCCTTCGACTCACCTCCAAGTGACGAAGATGGATTCCGGGTCAAAGCCCGGAATGACACCGCGCACCCCTCGACTGCGCTCGGGGTGACATAGGAGCGCTCGGGGTGACGTGGGTGCGCGGTTTGGTGATAGTTGCTACTGGCCTTTCAACGGTACACTACGGCGCCCCACAGCCAAGTGGATGCGTTGTGTTGGTTCATAGGCATACTCCTCCATCTGTTCCAGTGTCGAATGTTCCCAACCACTCTGACCGGGTCTATCAGGTGTATGCGGACGTATTACCGGTTAATGATAGCTTGTTTTATTCAGTTGTGCAAGGGAAAACTAATATGGAAGCGGGATTTCAGGCGGTAGTGAATGAAGTGGGAGAGTCGTAACGATGCGAACGACACTCGTCAGGACGACTGTATGTCGCTCAACGAATTGAGATTGCCGCGTCACTACGACACGAGAGTCTTCACTCCTCGCAATGACGGCTCTCGGGGTTTCTCAACAAGCCCGAACCTCCGGGCCATCCAGCCGATAGGAGGTTCTAAACTGCATTGGGGCAGACCAGGACGTCTTCCGCCCACATGGTGGATGGAAAAAGAGGCCACTTGACCATCTAAACCAATTGACAACCGAAGGCTATTTTGATATCATTACGGCCTTGGCTCAGATACGGCAGAGCCGTAAGAGCCTGTTAGAAAGCATAGTCAACGACTGTTTGGAGGATTCCGGTGAAGGAATTTACGACCGACAAAATCCGCAACGTTTGCCTGGCCGGGCAACGTGGATGTGGCAAGACCAGTCTTGCCGACGCTATAGCATTCAATGCCGGGATTAACAACCGCATCGGACGAGTCGACGAGGGCAGTTCCCTCCTGGACCATACCGATACAGAAATCGCCAAGAAAACGACGATCTCCAGCAAGCTGCTGGCCACACCCTGGCGTGACGGCAAGATCAACTGGCTGGACTGCCCGGGACATCCTGATTTCGTCGGCGAGCTACTTAGCAGTCGATTGGTTTCGGACGCTGCGGTCATGGTGGTGAATGCTACTTCCGGCGTGGAGGTGGGCACCCAAATGCAGTGGCGCGCCCTGGGAGACGCCCCGGCTACGCGGATCTTTTTCGTGAACAAGGTGGAAATGGAAAACGTCACCTGGCAGGCCAATCTCGACAGTTTGTCTGACGCGTTCGGCACGGGTGTCGTTCCGGTGCAACTGCCTATCGGTGAGGCCCAGAAGTTCAAGGGGATTATTGATCTGATCGCCAACAAGGCGTACACCTTTGGTGATGACGGCAAGCCAAAAGAGACCGATATTCCGGCTGACCTCAAAGATGCAACTCAGAGCGGCCATGAGAAGCTGATCGAAGTCGCGGCCGAGGGTGATGATGCCCTCATGGAGAAGTTCTTCGAGGACGGCACGCTCTCCGATGCGGACTTTGCCGTCGGCTTCAAGAAGAGTCTGATCGCCGGAAAAGCGTATCCGATTCTGGTTGGCTCAGCGTCAAAGAACATGGGGGTTACGCTCCTTCTCGATTTCATTGATAAGTATGCACCGTCACCCGAAGACGTGCCCGCTCGGGTTGCCGTCAAGACTGGTACCGAGGAGTCGACCGATGTTGCCCCCGATCCTGCCGGCCAGCCTCTCGCCTACGTGTTCAAGACTGTGTCCGAGAGCCATCTCGGCGACATGTCCTACGTCAGGTGTTTCTCCGGCACTCTCAAGTCCGGTCTGGACTTGTCCAATCAGCAGACTCGCTCCGGCGAGCGGGTCACGCAGGTTTACACCCTGCAAGGGAAATCCAGGGTAGATATGTCGTCGATTCCAGCCGGCGATATCGGAGTACTGGTGAAGCTGAAGGATACCCACACCGGCAACAGTTTGGCCTCGTCTGCATCCGGGCTGTCGATCCCCGAAGTGGTCTTTCCGCACCCGGTGATGGATGTTGCGATCAAGGCCAAGTCAAAGGGTGATGAAGAGAAAATCAGCACCGGACTTCATAAGTTGCACGAAGAGGATCCCACCTTCAAACTGGTGGCCGACCCGGCTCTTGGCCAGCAGGTGCTGTACGGGCAGGGTCCGACGCATATTGAGGTTCTGACCGAGAAGCTCAAGACCCGGTTCGGTGTCGAGGTGGAGTTGGCACGCCCGAAGATCCCGTACCGTGAAACGGTCCGTGGCAAGGCAGAAAAGCAGTACCGTCACAAAAAGCAGAGTGGTGGTCGCGGCCAGTTTGGCGATGTGCATATACGTATCGAGCCAAACGTGCGTGGTGGCGGGTTTGAGTTCATTAACGCCATCAAAGGCGGTATCATCCCCAGTAAGTTTATCCCGGCGGTGGAAAAGGGAATCGTCGAATCGATGCAAAGGGGTGGTCTGGCTGGTTCACAGGTGGTTGATGTCAAGGCGACGCTCTACTATGGGTCCTTCCACGAAGTCGACTCATCCGATATGGCTTTCAAAATCGCCGGGTTGATGGCTTTCAAGGAAGGCTTTATGGAGGCCAAGCCGGTGCTGCTGGAACCGATTTACAACATTGAGGTTACCGTTCCCGACGACTACACCGGTGACGTCATGGGTGACCTGTCCTCACGACGCGGCAAGATCGCCGGCATGGACCCCGACGGACGCAACCAGATTGTAAGGGCGGCGGTGCCTCAGGCGGAACTGTACCAGTACGCCGTCGACCTGCGCTCGATGACTCAGGGACAGGGTGTCTATTCGTTGGAGTTCGCGCGCTACGAGGAAGTGCCTCACGACTCGGCGCAGAAAGTAGTCGAGGCGGCCAAGCGCGAGAAGGAAGAAGAGGGGTAGGGAGTTGAACAACTCCTAATCTCCGGGAAATTGCGAACATTTCGAGCCGGGCCTTTCATACGGTCCGGCTTTTCGGTTACGTACTCGTCGACCAAACTTATCCCCTTCTCAAACACCGCACGACTTCGCCCAGGTACAGCCGGTGGTAGTCCTTCTCGGGGTATTCGTCGTTGATCGATGGGTCCAGGAAATTGGCCGGGTTGAGATCGTGGATATAGATCTTACGGCACTCCAGCACCAACCTCGCCTGCGCGAACGACACAGCGCCGCTTTCAGTTGCTAAGGGCGTCAATCCGGTCGCGGCCATTTTGTCGACATCGCGTCCGGACTTGGTGCCACAAAACTTCAGAATGCTGCGGTGTTGCTTCTCAAAGAACGACAGCGTGAACCTGTC
>JAUWMW010000241.1 GCA_030612965.1 bacterium | reverse complement strand
ACACCTCGCACAATATCCACCACCCGATAGTTTTAGGAAGGTCCAAATGAAGAAACCCGGCGAATCTGGAGATCCACTGGGTACAATCGTATGTAAAACGAAACGTCGCCTGCTCTTAGAATCCCGTGTGCGGCAGATGTCCACATCTGCCGTTCGACAGACCGGGTTACAAGGCGGCGCATGTAAAACATACGCCGCCCACAGGAACTCAACGGTCAGCCTAAAACTCAGTCTTACCTGAAAACTTGAACGATCCCAGATGCACCGTCGGCACGGTCATACAACCGACGGCACTCCACCAGGAATCGACACATTCGATTTCTCTCGACATCGCCACGGTCGACTTGAAAGCGCGCATGAACGAGTCGGTGAAGCGCAGGTTCTTCAGTCCGCCCACAATCTCCCCGTTCTCGATCAAGAAAGTTCCGTCGCGGGTCATGCCGGTAAGCACCATGTTGCGGGTGTCGATCAGACCGTTGATGTAGTGGAAACGAGTGACCAAAATCCCTCGCTTGACGGCTGAGATCATTTTCTCCCGCTTCACTTTTCCCGGAGCCATGAAGATGTTCATCGCAAAGGCGCCCTCGGAACTTTCGTCGGCTGTGATGGCGTGACCGGTCGATTTCTTACCGGCCTTTTTCGCCCAGGCGCGGTCGAAAACCACACCCTTTGCAACCCCCTTGTCGATAAATGCCACTTTCTTCTTCGGCACACCCTCGAAGTCAAAGGGAAACGCCGCCGAGCGGGTGTCGAGAGCATTGTCGTACAAAGACACCTTATCAGAGGTGATCTTTTTGCCGATCCGGCCCGAAAGAAACGACGTCTTTTGAACGAAAGGTTTGGAGCCCAACCCAACGTAGTTTATCCACTCGAGCATTTCGGCAACCGCCGGCGGCTCAAGGATCACCTCGTACTCACCGGGATCGACCGCGCGCGGATTCTGTGACTGGTCGCACTTGTCGACGGCCACCCGAGCCAAGCGCGTGAAATCCAGATCACTCACCTGCCGCGACGTACCGGCGGCATAGCCCGACGACGTGTCGGACATGGCGATCATGTTCACCGACGCCGAGGTGAACGGCTGGTAGGCTTCAACACCGAGCGAATTCACCACCGCTATCTCACCGCACGAGGTGGCGCACGATCCGGCTGCCGTGAACTTCTCTCGGTGCGCCTCAGCGATCACTTTCTTGACCGCCCCGGCGCGATCACGCGGGCTAAACCCAGCGGTGAGTTCATCGAAGGTGTCGAGGGTCTTGTACTTTGCCGGTTTGGGCAGGCCGGCGAAATTCGGGTTCTCAGGCTGCTGCCTGGCTATCTCAACTGCATCCTCAAGCGTTTTACGTAAGTCGGCTAACACCATTGAATTGCAAGAAGCTACACCGACTCGCTTCCCCAGCACAGTGCGGAAGAAGATACGGCAGTTATTCTCGTATACATTCTGATGAATATACGAATTGGCATAGCGCGTAAGCCCCGCCTCGTCGCCGATGTAGACTATCTCGGTCTGGTCGGCCGATGACCTGGCCATAACCTGTTGCAGGCGGGCGATCAGTTTTTCTCTTCCAGTCATTTGCTCACCCCCACCTTGACGTTTCGGAACCTGGCCGGCGCAACGCCGTGCGCGACGTGCGCTGTTTGCATCGGTTCACCTTTCCCGCAATTGGGTATACCCCACACGTGCCAGTGCTTCTTGTTGCAGATAGCATCGCAGGAATTCCAGAACTCCGGAGTGATCCCGGTGTAGGTTGGATTCTTGTACATCCGTCCCAGCTTACCGTTCTTGATCTCCCAGGCGCACTCACCGCCGAATTGGAAATTGAGGCGTTTGTCATCAATCGACCAACTCTTGTTGATATCGAAGAAGATACCGCTTTTGGTGTCGGCGATAAGTTCATCCAGTTCCCAGCTACCGGGTTCGAGATTGATATTGGTCATACGAATCAACGGCAGGCGATTCCACCCATCGGCCCGCATGGCGCCGGAGGAGCGTTGTTTGATTACTGGCGCCGTCTCGCGACTGCTCAGGTATCCTACGAATTTTCCCCGATGAACCAACCAGTTGCGTTGCGCTTTGACGCCCTCGTCGTCATAGCCGAAACTACCAAGACCTCCCGGCACGGTAGCGTCGGCTACGATGTTGACAATCTTCGAGCCGTATTTCAACTTGTTCAGCTTGTCAATCGTCATGAACGAGCCGCCGGCCAGCGATATCTCGGTACCGAGAACACGGTCCAACTCGGTCGGGTGGCCGCACGATTCATGCACCTGCAGAGCCATCTGCGGTCCGTTGATGATAACCGTCGTGGTCGTGTCGGGGCATGGCGCCGCTTTCAACAGGGCAACTGCTTCCTCGCGGACGCGCTCGGCATGGTCAGGGAAATTCATCCCTTCGATGTACTCATAACCGCTGGTCGCGAAATCGCCTCCAAAAGAGTTCGGACAGGAACGCCGGTGCGCCTCTTTACCGTCAAAGGCAATAGCAGCGTAACCCCCACCCGACTCCATGATATCCTGCTCTATCTCTGCACCCTCGGTGGAGACAAACAAGGTGTTGATGCGGTAGAACTCCATCGAACCTTCCGCCGTCTTGATCTTCTTCGACTTGCGAAGAATATCACACACATTCACCAGTAGCCCAATCTTGTCCTCAGCGGACACTTCAAACGGATCTTTCTTGAACTTCGTTTGGTAGTGATCCACAAACGGCTCCTGCTCCGCCAGCACGACCGGCTCCTGTTTGGTCATGGCTGAGGCTCTGGCGATCTTCAGAGCCAGGTTGGCCGTCTTCTTGAGTTCGGCAGCGGTGAGGTTGGCGGTGGCAGCGAAACCCCAGGCCCCGTTAGCCACCACGCGAATACCGACGCCGATATCAAGATTGCGCGACATGCCGTCGACGTGGCCGTCAGAAACCTGAAGCGCTTCCTTCTCGCGCCGGACATAACGACAATCAGCGTAGGCCACGCCCTTGCCTCGCAGCCAGTGGATACATTCTTTCAGTTTCTCTTTCACAAACCCTCCGGAAAGCAGGGTTAACGTTTTGTCTATTTATGGTCGGGAAGGTACGCCAAACGTCCGCCCCGGTCAAGCATCGAGCCGGGGAAAAGCGACCTCCAATGCAAATTGGCGTTGACTGCGAACCGGCTGAGCCATAGACTGACTGGGAGTTCACAGACCGATCGGATTCGGGACATTGAGTAACGCATGAAATGGGAAAAAGGCGAATTCTGGATCACTGACGATAATGAGGCGGCCAATATCGACTTTGTCTGGCAGTAGCTTGATACCACCTACTGGGCGAAGGGACGATCACGAGATGTGGTTGAAAAATCGGTTCGCAATTCGGTGATGTCGTCTCTATTCAAGAATGACCAGCCGGTTGGGTTCACTCGAATCGTCGGGGACAACTCTACGTTTGCATGGATATGCGATGTCTACGTTCATCCGAACTTCCAGGGCCGTGGGCTGGGCAAGTGGATGATGGAGTGTTGCCTGGCGCACCCGATCTGCAAAGTCCACATCAAACTGTTGGCCACCAGGGACGCGCATGGCTTGTATGAGAAGTACGGCTTTGTGCGCAAGGAATGTATGATGCTGCGTGGCGCCGGGGAGTGATGCCTTAGCATGGATTGGTACCTCTACCCCGCCGTGATCGCCGCTGGCTTTGTCGCCGGGTTCATCAACACCCTGGCCGGGAGCGGATCGCTGGTAACGCTACCACTCTTGATTTTCATCGGCCTGCCGGCCACGGTTGCCAACGGCACCAACCGAGTGGCCATTCTGCTACAGAATGTGGTGGCGGTGCGAGGCTTTCG
>JAUWMW010000329.1 GCA_030612965.1 bacterium | reverse complement strand
TCCGGACGGTCCCAGTCTTGTCCATCACCTCCGAACCGGTAACCTCGATACGGTCCAGACCCAGGGCGGCATCAATCGCATCATCCTCCAGCCCAACGCCGGCCAGAGGGTTGGCGGTCTCAGTCGACAGCGATTGTGGAGTTGCAGGCGGAGCCTGCGACGGGCTGGTATAGGCATTGACCCGGTCAACGAATTCCTTGGGGTCAAAAGGAAGGTTGATCACAACGTCCGACGGAAACGGCAACCGCGGCTGACCAGGCTCCGCGAACAACAACATCGGTGTCGATGCAAAGCGATGGTCGGCGCTGACCCGTTCGTAAAACAGCGAACCGCCGGGATCAGTGAGCGTCCCACCGACAATCAACAGATTGGGGTGGGTGTGATTAAGGACCTCCATCGCCTTTTGAGCAGTGCCGACAGATATCACCTCGATTCCGTTCTGTCTGAGAACGGTGGTGGCGACACCGCGAATGGTATCCGATGCTTCGGCCAGGAGAATTCGTTTGGACATAATACCACTCAGTCCTTGATTTGCCTGTCGGCCAGTTTCGAGGATGCTTCCTCAAGAAATTTCCGGTCGGCCTTGCTGATATTATCAATGCCGACCTCGTTGATCTTGTCGAGGATAGTATCCACTCGTTTCATTATATCCTGCGCCTGATGGCGGTTTTTTTCAAGCTTGGCGCTCTGGCGCTGATAGCGATAATCCTTGATTTTCCTGCCCAGACGCATCCATCGCCAGTCCAGTTTGAGATAGGCCAGTCCGAACAAAGCGCCGCCCAGGTGTGCCCAGTGGGCAACGTTGCCACCGGAAAAGAGAAATCCCAAAAGCATCATGCCGGGGATAGCGTATTTGACTTTCAGCGGGAAGAGAAAGTAAATGTACAAGAGACGGTTGGGAAACATTACCCAGTAAGCCATCAGTATGCCGTAGATCGCTGCTGACGCTCCGATCACTGGAAAGGGTTGCCCGGAGTTGATCATTAGGGTCAAGAGCGCTCCGGCCAGCCCCGCCAGCAGGTAGAAGCGACCGAAACTCCGGCTACCCCAGGTCCGCTCGATCTCGGTCCCGAACATCCAAAGCACAAACATATTGAAAAATATGTGACCGAACCCACCGTGCAGAAACATGTAGGTCAACGGCTGGTAGAGAAGGTTCGGGAATTCGCTGAAAAACCGGGCCGGGGTCAGACCGAGTGCGGCGGTCAGTGGCGGGTGAAGATACTGAATGAAAAACAGAACGCCGTTGGATATCAGCATCAGCTTGATAAACGGCGAGATGCCTCCGGGGCCAAACCGAAAACCACCGGAGCGTGGCTGACTATTGAACTGAAATGGCCTCATCATGCTATTTATCGGTTGTTACGGACAAACCATTTACCGGCTATCATCGCCGTTTTGGCTGTCTTGTCCACTTTTCTTATCTCCCTCCGGGAGATTCTGCGGGCTCACGCCTCAGCCTCCGGGGCCATATCGGGGTAATACTACTTTCACCAGCAGCACACCCAGGGCCAAAATCATAATCCAGGAAACCAACTCATGCCAAACCACTGAGACTTCTCCTGACCGGCATATTACCGATCTATTATACGTAAAACCATCATAATCTAAAACGGATTTCTGGACCAAAGGCTCCCGCATCTACCGAGATTTCGGCATAGTTTGCCACGGAGTGATCGGCAGATGTCTATATCTGCCGGAGTCTGGGTGCGGGAGTAGTGGCCGAATCTGAAGATTCGGCCACCACAAACGTCATCCTGAGCGCCTCCCTACGTCATCCTGAGCGGAGTCGAAGGGTGTCGTGCTTGCCTAAGCCAACACCTTCTGCAGACGATCGGTCAACTGCGCCTTGGGCACGGCGCCGATAATTTGATCAACCACTTCGCCGTTTCGGAAAATCAACAGACATGGGATAGACATGATATTGTACTTGCCGGCCATCTGGTTGTTGGAATCAACATCCAGCTTGGTAACTTTCAGTTTGTCGCCGTATTCGGTGGCTATTTCCTCAAGGACAGGCGCAATCATCTTACACGGGCCGCACCAGGTAGCCCAGAAGTCGACAATAACAGGGATATCTGACTGAAGTACTTCGGTCTCGAAACTGTCGTCGGTAATCACAACGGGTTTGCTCATCGGT
>JAUWMW010000159.1 GCA_030612965.1 bacterium | reverse complement strand
CTTGCCGGGAAAAGAGACTGCTCATGACGTTTGCCATATCGATATGCCATTTCAAAATCCTCACTACCTATCTTGATTGAACCACAACATATCGACTAATAATTCACACTCAACCAAAAAACCAATTGCGACACAGCCTGTACGCTCAGGATGAAGTCGGTGGTTCACTCAGGGTGAGGTCACTGGTCCGCTCAGGATGAGGTTCGTGGTCCACTCGGAATTCGGTAGGGTGCGGAGCGCGAAGAAGTGTCTTGCTACCGTCAGGTTCGCAAGGAACCTGACCTACTGTACCAAGAAACCGTTCAACCCTGACTATCAATGACTGACTTTGTGCACGGCAGATGTCCACATCTGCCGGCGGGCCAGACCCGATTTCCCGTCGTCGCATGTGGACATACGACGACCACTTGAATTTCGTCACGTTCCGAGGAGCCTGACTACTGTTGGACCCTGTCAAGTCTTCAGATTGTAAAACGTCGACATGCCGGGGTAGACGGCGTTTTCGCCGATCGTTTCCTCGATCCGAATCAACTGGTTGTACTTGGCAATGCGGTCGGTGCGGCACATGGACCCGGTCTTGATCTGACCGGCTGCTGACGCCACCACTACATCGGCGATGGTAGCGTCTTCGGTTTCACCGCTGCGATGCGACACTACCGCCGTGAAACCGGCTTTCTGCGCCATTTCGATAGTATCGAGGGTCTCAGTCAGAGTGCCTATCTGGTTTAGTTTAATGAGTATCGAATTGGCGCTTTTCTCGTCGATGCCACGTTTCAACCGTTTCGGGTTGGTAACAAAGATATCATCGCCGACGATCTGGATGATGCCCCCCATTTTGGCGGTGAACTTCTGCCAGCCATCCCAGTCGTCCTCGGCCAGGCCGTCCTCAATGGAAATGATCGGATACTTCTCGACCAGGTCGGCGTAGAAATCGATCATCTCATCGGATGACAGCTTCCGGCCCTCGGCGTCCAGGTTGTAAGTCCTTTTATCAGCGTCGTAGAACTCGGTTGAGGCCGGGTCCAAAGCTAACATGATATCCTCACCCGCTTTGTAGCCGGACGAGTCGATGGCTTCCATAATGATTTTGAGCGCTTCTTCGTTCGATTTCAGATCCGGCGCGAACCCGCCCTCATCACCGACCGAGGTGTTGTACCCTTTGGCCTTGAGTGCTTTCTTGAGGTGCCCGAAAACCTCGGCCCCCATCTGCAAGGCGTGACGAATGTTCCGAGCGCCCACCGGCATAATCATGAACTCCTGCAAATCGACATTGTTGTCCGCATGTTTGCCGCCGTTGAGGATATTCATCATCGGCACCGGCATCAGCTTGCAGTTACAGCCACCTATGTACTCATACAAGAACCGCCCGCGTGACTCGGCCGCCGCTTTGGCCGTGGCCAATGACACGCCTAACATGGCGTTGGCGCCCAGCTTGGACTTGTTCTCGGTGCCGTCCAGATCGATCAGGAAGTCGTCGAGCGTAACCTGGTCAAACGGATCGACCCCGGCGTTAATCAGGGCCGGACCTATCTTGTCGTTGACATTGGCTACAGCTTTGGTGACACCTTTGCCGAAAAAGACATTCTTGTCACCATCGCGCAGTTCGACTGCTTCATGGGCGCCAGTGGAGGCGCCCGACGGCACCGCCGCCCGACCCAGAGTACCATCGGTCAGACATGTATCGACTTCAATCGTCGGTGTCCCCCGGCTGTCGAGAATCTGGCGAGCGTGAATATAAGCAAAGTCAGACATGGGATTCCCTTTCTTTCACAGGTTGCGCCAAGCTATCAGAGCCGCCGGCCATTATCAACCTAAAACTATCAGTGGCGGGTTGGTTCTCTATCTGTGGGACAGCCGCCAGTGGTTTCATCGATCACCGACCCGTAAGTCGCAGCCTGCCAAGCGGTTCGCGGTGGGCATGCGGTTTGATGATGTCTCAGGTAGTTCCATGGTGGTTAACCCACCGCAGGCATGGTCAGTGGATTCAAAATGTTCTGACCTGGGGCCGGCTTTGCCCGGCCCTTTCTTTTGTGTCCGATTCGGCTGTGGCGATGAGCGGCTGGCAGAATCGGTAACGACCGAGCGGCGCCATCCGGGTGAAGTCCACTGCCGCGAATGTCGACAATGCTACTATATATAGTCCGGCCTCCGAGTCGGAGTGTCTGAGGCTAAAACCTGATTCGCCTGGGAGACGAGGTGTCTGGCTGTGGCTGAAAATGGTGATTTCTACGAGGAACCATCCGGTGGCATGATGGGGAGACTGATCCGTCACCCTTACCTGACGGCGTTGGCCGTCCTGGCTCTCGGGGGTCTGATCTCTTGCGCTCTTTTTTCTACGGTCAACCGTCTCGAAAACAACCGCCTGAGAGACAATTTCCAGTTGGTGGCCCTCAAGCACCATAGTTTGCTGGAGCGGACAATACAAAGCAGTATTTCGCCACTGGCAACTCTTCAGGCTTTCTATCGGTCGTCAGATTCCGTCTACCGTGACGAGTTCAGTTCTTTCGTGGAGCCTCTCCTGGCTCAACACGCGGAGATTCAGTCTCTGCAGTGGATCCCCAAAGTAACGCTCGCTCAGGAATCGGCCTATGAACGGACGGCGCGAAGGGAAGGCATCGTCGGTTTTGAAATGCAAGTGTGGTCGGACCCGAAAAGTGACGAAAAAGCCGGTGCCGATGCCACCAGGTTTCCCATCTATGTAGTCGAACCGATGGACGAAAACGCAGACCTGCTGGGAATCGACTTGGCGTCTCACCCCGGACTTCAGGAGGCTCTGGTCTGGTCGCGCGATCAGGATGCCGTCGCAGCGACTCGAATGATAACGTTGGGTCAAACCCCTGATATTAGTGCAGTCATGTTTGTGCTGATGCCGGTGTACCGGTCGGACAGCTCTCCCGGTACGGTGAGGGAACGTCGTGACCAACTCCGGGGATACGTTGCGGCCACCTATCGAGTTGAAGACATCATAAGTCAGACGCTGTCGTCACAGGACAAAGAGCAATTCGATATCTTGGTCTACGACATGATGGCGCCGGCGGATAAGCAGCTCTTTTATCGAACCGGCGCCACTGACAGGGTCGTTGCTCCGAAGTTCGAATCCGACGAAGAGGTTGGCGACGCCGATCTGATTACTCACTCAGCCGTCTTGAATCTGGCCGATCGACTCTGGAGTGTGCGCTACCTGCCATCTGAGTCATTTCTGCGCGGCCAGACTACCGATAGGGCGGGCACCGTGTTTGTTGCCGGCGCCCTTATGTCGCTACTGCTGGCTCTGGGAGCGATCATTTCCCTTCGCCACTCGGCTCGCATTCGCAAAGTCACAGTTCAGCTTCAGACAGCCATGGATAAACTTGAACAGGATGTGTTCGAACGTAAGAAAACCGAACATGACCTGAGACTCACCCAGTTTGCCGTCGACAAGGCCGCTGATGCCGCCTACTGGATGGGTCGCGACGCCCGGTTTTTCTACGTGAACGAAGCGGCCTGCCGATTACTCGGATACACGAAGGAAGAGCTGCTGACTATGACCGTCCACGATATCGACCCTAATTTCCCTAAGGAGGCCTGGTCGAAACACTGGAAGGATCTTGAGCAGTTCAGATCGTTTACGATCAAGTCGACCCACCGGACCAAAGACGGCAAGGCCTTTCCGGTGGAGATTGCCCTCAATCTGGTCGAATTCGAGGGTCACGAGTACAACTGCGCCTACGCCCGTGACATATCGGAGGCAAGGCAGGTCCACAGCGAGCCGGACACAGGTCTTTGCAGTTTTCCGAACTTTGCCGATAACACCTCTCGGGGAATCGCGGTGATCAGCCCTCGGTTGAAGCTGCTCTATATGAACCGACAGTTGAAAGAGTGGTATCCCGGGGTTGATCTTGCCTCAGGACACGCCTGTTTTGAAACTTTCAACAGTTCCACGCCTGGGAAAGAGTGCGCTCACTGCCCGGCTCGCCAAACCCTCGAAGACGGCGGGACTCACGATTCGTTGGTCCAGCGAGAAATTAAGGGTCGCCTGCACACGTTCAAGGTTGTTTCGTCGCCTATCAGAGATAAGAGCGACAACATCATTGCGATGGTAGAGATGATTGAGGACTGCACAGTCGGGACTCCCCAACTGAGCGATGATTGCACAACCAAAAGCCACCATCTGGCCGGCAGCCAATCTACGGCAGGCTGACGGCGCTGAAATTTCCTCTTCAAGGCGGAACAAATTAAAGTTGACAAGGGACTGATCCGATCTATAATATTACCGTACAAATAGGTTCTTGCGCACACCACCCAAATGAGGTGACTATGAAAACTCAGTTCGTTGTTAGTCTAACTGTTCTCTTGTGCATCGGTATGCTTGTGATGGCGCCGGCCGTTCGGGCCGCTGCGATTGTAGCTGACCACACGGTGGTATCGGAGTTTGAATCGATACCGGCTTCCTATATAGAGCAGGCCAAAGATAACTTCAGGATGTTCTATGGGCATACCTCCCACGGGAACCAGATCATAGCGGGCATGAATATTCTGCGAATCGAGAACTCGCTGTACGACTTCAATCTCGGCAGTGGGACCCTCCCCGGGACCTTCAACTACGACGAGATCAACGACAGCGACCTGGGTTATGATGGAGATTTCCACTGGATGAACATGACCCGCAACCGCCTCAATCAGTCGGGGTGTGACCGCAATATCGTTATGTGGTCATTTTGCGGAGGTATGTCCTGGCAGAGTGAAGCAGGCGTCAACGCTCTGTGTGATTCCATGAGTCTTTTGGAAACCGAATACCCGGACGTGACTTTCATTTACCAGACGGGTCACCTCGACGGCACTGGTCCCAGCGGCAACCTTTACCTGCGCAACAACCAACTCAGAGCCTTCTGCGCCGCCAACAACAAGGTCTTGTTCGACTTTGCCGATATCGAAAGTTGGGACCCTGACGGCACTTACTACCCTGATGAAAGCGATGCTTGTGGGTGGTGCTTCGACTGGTGCACACCAGGTGGTTCACATGATTGTCCTTATTGTGAAGTAATTGGTTGTTCTCATTCCCACGATTTCAACTGCTACCAGAAGGGCAAGGCGTTTTGGTGGTTGCTGTCCACGCTGGCCGGCTGGAGCCTGGTGCTGGATGTTGACCCTGACCAGCCATCATCCCTGCCAAACGGCTTCAACCTCAAACAGAACTATCCCAACCCCTTCAACCCCGAAACCAGAATCCGCTTTGCGCTGGCCGCAGGGGGGCATTGCAGCCTTGAGGTGTACAATGTCACCGGACGAAAGGTGGCAACGCTGGTCGATGGTTTCCTTCCCGCCCGCGAACACACTGTTACCTGGGATGGCTGCGACGACAACCAGCAACCGTTAGCCAGCGGTGTGTACTTCTATCGACTTGACGCCGGCGACCAGAGAGCCTCTCGCAAGATGGTACTGCTGCGCTAGACCGGCTAGCTGATTCCCATCATTCATGTGCCCGGCAGATGTCCACATCTGCCGAGTAAGAAAAGACTCGGTCGCACAAAGCATCAATAAACAAATCTCGCGCAACCTGCCACACCTGCCTGCGTAAACTGTGGTAGCAGAAATGTCAATCCAGGTAAGGAGTGAATTGTGCAGAGAATCCCAAGAATAGTATTACCGGTAACTATGTTGTTGGTCTTATCGGTAGCCGGGTCCGTGTCGGCCGATTGGTTTGGCTTCGGCTCCCGCAGTATCAAAGGCTCCGGCGATCTGATTACGGAAGAACGCGACGTGGGATCTTTCAAGCGGATAGAATCCAGCGGCGCGGCGGACATATTCGTT
>JAUWMW010000160.1 GCA_030612965.1 bacterium | reverse complement strand
TCGACTCCGAGACACCGAGTCGGCTCAAGCGCTATCGGTTCACTGAGAGCGGCGAGGATGCCACCGGGATGCATTGTGGCGGTGAAGCGGAGCTGCTTATGGAGCGCATCGGCACTCTCAACCGATTGGTGATCTTCGGTGGCGGGCACATTGGGCGGGAGTTGGTGAGAGTCACTGGTGGTTTGGGCTTTGTCGTAACCATTGTCGATGATCGCGACGACGTGCTGAAGGAGTTCGCCCCATCGGTCGACACCCTTCTCACCGATTCGGAGTATCGTAAGGCGTTGCCGCCGCTGGGCAAGAACTGCTTCGTGGTGTTAGTAACTCGCTCGCACCGGACTGACCAGGCAGTGCTGGAGTATGTTGTCGACAAAGAATGCGCCTATATCGGCATGATCGGTTCGAAAGCCAAGATCGCCAAACTGTTTGCCGCGGTGGAAGCATCGGGAGTTGATCGCGGTTTGCTGGACAAAGTTCACTCCCCAATCGGTCTGAAAATCGGCGCCGAAGGTCCCTCCGAAATCGCTGTGGCTATCGCCGCCGAATTGATCGTGACCAGGAACGGCGCGCTCAAGAATCAGTGAAAGACTCAACCCCTACAGCTATGCGCGTTGTTGTCCGCGGCGCCGGCGAGATGGCCTCAGGCGTCATCCATCGACTGTTCAAGAGCGGCTTTGAGGTGATCGCGCTGGAGAAGTTGCCTCCCACCTGTGTCAGACGGACTGTTTGTTTTGCAGAAGCACTACTCAACGAGCAGGTCGCTGTCGAGACCGTCACGGCCAGAATGGTGTATTCTACTGAGAGCGCCGTTGCGCTGGCGCCACACCTCGTGCCGATACTTTTTGACCCGGATGCAACGCTCCTGCCGGAATTGAAACCAGCCGCGCTTATTGACGCTCGTATGTTCAAAAAGGAGGCTGACTGCTCGCTTGATCTTGCCCCTATCGTGATCGGCTTGGGTCCCGGGTTTGTCGCCGGACAGAACTGCCACGCCGTCATTGAAACCAACCGTGGTGACAATCTGGGACGTGTCATTTACGAGGGCGCCCCCGAGCCGCACACGGGCGTGCCTGCTAAAGTAAACGGCATCGATCTTGACCGGGTGCTGCGGGCGCCGAACGACGGCCTGTTTGCCGGTAGCTGCGAGATTGGTGACCCCGTGGTTGCCGGTGACTTGGTAGGCTGGGTGAATATGATACCGGTCAGGGCATCTATCGGCGGTATTGTGAGAGGACTTCTACAAACTGGAGTCAAGGTAACCTCCGGTATGAAAATCGGCGACATTGACCCGCGTGGTGAGTGGGAGCGCTGTTTTCGCATCTCCGACAAGGCCAACGCCATCGCCGCCGGCGTGCTCGAAGCGCTCGGTGTGCTGAGCAAAGACCTTTTGTAGGGCGGGATCCCTGCGATCCCGCCGTCATCGTCAGGTTCGCAAGGAACCTGACCTACTAATTCATGGGAGCCACTCGTGGCCGGCGGCCGTGGGTGGCCCGGACCTCGGGGCTTGTTGGTAAACCCGTCATGCGATGGTAGTGTCGGGCGAGCCCGCCCGACGCCTGGCTTCGAACTTCATGGCCGTCAGGCGAATCGCCTGACCGCACCCAAACAACCATAGCCGTGAACATCAATAACGCTCAAGCGGCGACGGTTGCGCGCGTCCCCGCTCCAAATTCCGCTTGCCCTCAGCCGGTCGGCTGACTAACTTGGGGCACTACCAGAGAAAAAGACTGCGCCGGACCGACCGGCCGTCCGGGAAAAATATGCCATTGCCACAGCACATAAGAGAGAGAAACACATAACACGGAAGAGGGAAAAATGCAGTTCTTTCAGCCCAAAGACCCGGCAGAATACGGCTTCAAGGAAGTTCTCTACGAGAAGAAGGATTGGGTCGCAACCGTCACGATCAATCGGCCGAAATACTACAACGCATACAGCACATCCTGCCTGATGGAACTCACTCAGGCCTTCACCGACGCCACCTGGGACGATGCGGTCGGTGTTATCATTTTCACCGGCGCCGGTGACAAAGCGTTCTGCACCGGTGGTGACGTAAAGGAATACGCCTCCTACTACACACAAAGGCCGCGCGACTACTTCAAGTACATGGCGATATTCGCCGGTTACATCGAATCCATCTTCAAATGCGGCAAGCCGGTCATCTGTCGCCTTAACGGCATGGCGGTCGGCGGCGGCAATGAGTCGCATCTGGCCTGCGATCTCTCGATCATGGCCGACGACACCTACATCGGTCAGATCGGCACAAACGTCGGCTCCGTCGCCTGCGGTGGCGCGACTCAGTGGCTACCGATCGTGGTGGGTGACCGCCGTGCTCGCGAGATTCTCTACCTCAACGAGAAAATTCCCGCTGACAAGGCGCTCGACTGGGGTCTGGTTAATAAGGTGGTCCCGCGCGCCCAACTCGACGACGCCTGCGCCGAGATGGCTAAGAAGTTGCTCAACAAATTCCCGGAGTGCATGCGATACACCAAGACTCAGGTCAATTTTTGGAAAGAACAGGTCTGGTACAATACAATCGGGCACGCTCGCGACTGGCTGACCCTGCATTTCGCTTCATGGGAGCCGAACGAAGGGATGGCGTCGTTTGTCGAGAAGCGCCCGTCGGACTACATGGGCTTGCGCCAGCGGGCCGCCGATGGTGGTTCCTCGGAATTCAAGTATGGACCTTACAAGCTGACCTGCCCCAAGTGCGGCGCTACCCAGCTTCCCGGTCTGCACAAGTTCTGTGGCGTGTGCGGCGCCAAGCTGGAGGGGTAACAAGTTACTCTTTCGGCCTGCGGCCGACTCACATGGTTGTCGTACATGGGACCGAAGGCTGTTCCAAGTACATGAAATGAACTAGGAGATACATATATGTTTGATCTAACCGGCAAAGCGGCCATCGTCACCGGGTCATCGCTCGGTATCGGTTCCGCGACCGCTCTGTATCTGGCCCAATGCGGCGCCGACGTCGCCGTCAACTACCGCAAACACGCCGACGAAGCCAACGCCCTGGCTGACCAGATTCGCGCCGAGGGACGCAAAGCGCTGGCTATCAAATGCGACGTGTCCAACCACGACGAGGTCGGCAAGATGGTCGAGCAAGTGCTGGCCGAGTTCGGGGACCTCGGTATCCTCGTCAACAACGCCGGCGTCAACTGGGATGGTGTCATCTGGAAAATGACTGAGGAAATGTGGGACACGGTTCTTGACACCGACCTCAAGGGGTACTTCAGTTTCATCCGGGCGGTAGCGCCGCATTTTCGCGGTCAGAAGTCCGGTCGGATCGTCAACGTCACCTCCATCAACGGCCTGCGCGGCAAATTCGGCCAGGCCAACTACTCCGCGGCCAAAGCGGGAATTATCGGCCTGACCAAAGCGGTGGCCAAAGAGTTGGGTAGAGCATCAGTAAATGTCAACGCCGTCGCACCCGGTATGATCCTGACCGATATGATGGCCGACCTTCCCGATGATGTGAAGCAAAAGGCGGTCGACGAAACAGTGTTGGCACGGTTGGGCACACCGGAGGAATGCGCCTCGGTGATTGCGTTCCTGTGCAGCGAGGAATCGCGCCACATCACCGGCGAAGTGATCAAAATCGACGGTGGCCAGTATATCTGATAACTATACCAAGGGAAGGAATATAGATGGAACTCAAAGACATAGTTTGTATATCAGCCTGCCGGACACCGATGGGCCGTTTCGGTGGCACATTGAAAAGCACGGCTTCCTACGATATCGGTGCTGCTGCCGTTGCCGAGGCAGTGAAGCGTGCCGGTGTGAAGCCTGATGATATCGATGACGTCATTCTCGGCAGTTGTCGTCAGGCCGGCAACGGGCCCAACCCGTCGCGCACGGCCGCGGTGCGGGGTGGTATCCCGGAGTCGGTGCCAACCCAGACCATTAACATGGCCTGCCCCTCGGGAATGAAGGCGATCCAGTTGGCCAGCCAGTCGATCCGGCTGGGTGATTCCGAGATCGTTCTGATCGGTGGGTTCGATTCGATGTCGACCATTCCGTATTTGCTCAAGAACACGCGCTGGAGCGGGTTCAAAATGGGTGACAAAAAACTCGAAGACGGCTGGTCGGACTCGATCGACCCCTTGATTGGACAGGGGATGGGTACAACCGCTGAGAACCTCGTCGACAAGTACAAGATACCGCGCGCTGATCAGGACCAATTCGCTTTCGAATCGCATCAGAAAGCGGTCAAAGCGAGGGACGAAGGCTGGTTCGACGAAGAGATCACGCCGGTGGAAGTCAAGTCGCGCAAGGAAACAATCACATTTGACAAAGATGAAACCCCCCGATCTGATACGACTGTTGAAAAGCTGGCCAAACTAAGAGCCGTGTTTCGCAAAGAAGGCGGCACCGTAACCGCGGGTAACGCTTGCGGCATGTCCGACGGTGCTTGTGCGCTGGTGTTCACGAGCCGAGAGAAGGCGAACGCACTCGGCATCAAGCCGCTGTTTTCGCTCATCGCCTATTCCTCGATAGCCGTTGGGCCCTCGACGATGGGTGAGGGTCCCGGTATCTCGATTCCGGCCGTGCTGGAGAAAACCGGCATGAGCATCAACGACCCCGACCTGATCGAAGTGAACGAGGCGTTTGCTGTACAGATTCTCTCCAACGAGAAAGTACTGGGCTGGGACCGCAATAAGCTGAACGTGCATGGCGGCGCGATTGCGCTGGGGCATCCGACCGGGATATCAGGTGCGCGCATAATCGTCACGCTCTATCACGCTCTGAAGACACGTGGCGGCGAGACCGGTCTGGCTGCTATCTGTGGTGGCGGTGGCGTATCGATGGCCATGCTCATCAAGCGGGAGGCATAGCGAAAATGTCCGCCTATTCTCACATTGCGTTTGAAACGACCGAGAAGGTCGCGTTCATAACCCTCCGGCGTGAAGATTTGAACGTCCTCAACATCGCCATGATGGAAGAGATCAATGACGCCCTGGCATCGCTTGACAGCGGTAGCGATCTCAAGGCGCTGGTGATTAAAGCGACCGGCAAGGCGTTCTCGGCCGGTGTCGATGTCAGCGAGCACACGGACGACCTGGTTGACAAGATGATCGGCGTGTTCCACCGGATGTTCCGTCTACTGGATGATTTCCAGTGTCCAACAGTAGCCTTCGTTCATGGGGCAGCCCTCGGGGGCGGGTGTGAACTGGCCTGTTTCTGCGACATGGTGATCGCCGCGGCCGGAGTCAAGTTCGGTCAGCCGGAAATCAAAGTGGGCGTCTTCCCGCCGGTGGCGGCCGCGGAGTTTCCGCACTTCGGCCATCTGAAGCCGATGTATGACCTGCTGTTGACCGGCGACGTCATCAAAGCTGAAGAAGCGAGGACGATCGGCCTGGTGAGCCGGATTTTTCCGCGTGAGGAGTTCGCTAAGGATTGCGAACAATGGCTGGCACGGTTGACCGGCAACTCCGCGGCGATCCTGCGATTGACCAAAAAGGCAACGCGCGCCGGACTCGGCAAACCGTTTGGAAAGGCGATCTCGGAGGTCGAGCAGATCTATCTCAAAGAGATGATGACAACCAAAGACGCCCACGAGGGCTTGTCGGCTTTCATGGAAAAACGCCCCCCGAAGTGGGAGGATCGGTA
>JAUWMW010000050.1 GCA_030612965.1 bacterium | reverse complement strand
CTGCCCTCGGGCCAGCGGTGGTTTGAGAAGATTAGCCGCATCCATACCGCCGCCGCCCTGGCCGCCGCAGATCATGTGGACCTCGTCGATGAACAACACGATCTTGCCGCCGGATTTGACTACTTCCCCGATCAGCGTCTTGAACCGTTCTTCAAACTCACCCTTGTACTTGGCCCCGGCCACCATCGAGCCGAGGTCGACCTCCATGACTTTAATGCCCTCGAGCGCTTTGGGCACCTTGCCGTCGATCACCGCCTTGGCGAACCCTTCCACGATGGCCGACTTGCCGACCCCGGCGCCGCCGGTCAAGGCCGGGCTGTTTTTGCGTCGCCGCAGTAAGATCTGAATCATCTGCTGCAGTTCGGTTTCACGGCCGATCATGTTGTCGAACTCGCCGGCGGCAGCGCGGTTGGTCATATCGGTGCAATAGCGCAGGGTACCGGAGACTTCCTTTGCAGCCGGTTCGCCCGGAGCGCCGTCACCACTCGGTGCGGCAGAAGTGATTTCCTGAACCGACTTGGCCTCGGCGATAGCTCGGTAGATGTCCTCTTTGGACAGGTCGATCTTGTCGCGCACCACCGGGTTCAGCTTTATCTTGGGGTCGAAAGCGGCGATGAAAACATGTTCCGGTTCGACCAGTGGGTCGTAGAGTTTGGCTTTTTCCTCCAGCGCCTGGGTCAGTACTTCGTGGACGGCGGGGGAGATCGCTAACTTGTCGCGGGGGGTGGAACGGTGCGATTGTTCCTTGAGGTGATCTTCGAGCACCGACTCCACGAAGGCCGGGCTTTTGCCCACTTGGTTCAGGATCGACTCGACCTCTGAGCCTTCGTGACGGATGACGGCGATGAGGAGGTGTTCGACTGCGATTTCGGGGTGCCGGAACTCGGCGGCGACTTCCTTGGCAACCTTGATAACGGTTCTCGAATCCGATGAGTAGTTTGCAATATCCATAGTAACGCAATTTCCCTATTGCAATGGTCTACGTAGCGGTCACACATTCCGAAGCGGTTGTTTCGGAAAATGTACTCTACAAAGCTATATTATAGACCGTTGAATTCTCAAAAGTCAAGGTTTTTGTCATTAACGCAGGCTGTCAAGAACGAGTACTTCTGGCCACCACCATTAGAAATACCGATGTATGATCCGCACCACAAGCAGGTACGCCACTATCACGATAGGTGGGATGGATATGACAATTGACCACCAGGTTCGAGGCGGGGTCGGTTCGTAGAGAAAGTAAAGGAGAAGAGCGCCCAAGAGAACCAAAGCGTTGAAGACGCCAACAATGTGGGCAACGATGTAGGGTACTGGAATATGGCCGGAACGGGCGTAGAAGTAAGCCCAGCCCAGCCATAAGTACGAAGCCACCTGAACTACAAGAATAACAGACACCATAATCTTCATTTCGCGATCCTCCGATGCTTGTTTATCTTAGCAACCCTGTTGGAGACTGTATGAAGGCCCAACTTGGACGCACGTGCCAGTCGAAGGCTGTATACGTGCTCTGCCTTGTATGAGGGCGGCGTATTACGCGGCATAATCCGGATGCGTTCCTCCCGCCTTCTTTTCGGCCGCGCCCGGAGCGAACGGATATACATCTTTTCGCAAGTATTTCTCAACTCTCTCGAATGGGCCGGGCAAGTTGACGGAGAGTTGCAGCGGCTTCGGCGGCGGTCCGCCAAAGAGATCATTGAGTTCCTTTTGCTTCTTCTCCAGATACCTCTCTGCTTCCGCATCTTCCTTATAGAACTTCATTATAGCTTTACATACCGTGAGGGCTTTGTCTACGCCGGGGACATCACTCCATTTCTTGCCGCTGGACGGTTTGTCGGCGGTGGCATGTTTCTTGGAGTTCTGAGCATTGTAATCCTGGAAAGTCAGCACTTGACCCTTCTTGGCCCCGGTCTTTGGATCGTCCTTTTCAACGCGCCACGTATGAGAGCGGGAGTAGGAATCTTGGAGCATATGCAACAGCTTGCCCAGATGAAACAGCCCTTTTGCATGATCCCGGGTCGCCTTCTCGTACCACTCTCTCGTCTGCCCTATGATCTTGTCAAGCACCTGGCGGTTACTCAGCCCGCCAGTTGGACACATGCTGTGCCAAAACTGTCTATCCCCGTGATGGCTCCGGAAAGCGAGGGTTCCTTCCTTGTGCTCGTTCTTCCAGGTTTTGAGATAACAGGTCTCGACACTGTTGGGATCATCGCACGGTACGTCCGGCCAGGCACAACCTTCGTCGAGGCGATCATCATACGAGAGGCCGACATCCTTGGCCGCAGCCTTGGTTATGTGCTCATGGACAGCACCGGCGCCCCGAATCGCGAAGAACTCAACCTGGACTTGAGTGCCGTTTTTCAATGTTACGGTCCCCTTGTCATCCTCGGGGTCGGCAACGCGCAACAAGTATTGCATCCGTGTTTCACGATCAATCTCAGCCGTCCTGATCGAGAAGACGACATCCTCATCCTGCGATCTGCCTGGCCCGTAACGCCTGAAGGTGAAAGTCCCATAGTCAAAGTCCGATTCGAGGAGATCGCCATGGTGCACGAAATCAGCAGCGAAGAAGGTGCCTTCATCACCCGGTGCGTCCCCCCCGACAGACGAGTAGTACGTTCTCAGCATGTGGTCGATGTGGTGACCGAACTCCTCCAACACCACCAGAAGCAGCATCCAGCGACTCACTGGTTCGGTGCGGGCTTCTTTAATAAGCCGTTCAGACAGACCGATGGTTCCGTCGTGATAAAATCCAAACGAACCGCGGGGCAACTTGTCGTGGAACTCATAGGTCGGACTCTGGAAAGAGCCACGTTCCAAATCCTGACGTAGCTGTTCTATCGCGTCATTCGGGATGTCATCTCCCATGATCGATCGGATGGCAGAGCGGAAGCAGACTTTGTCTGAGACGTACGGTACAGTTAGGCCATTCCCTCTCCAAAATGTATCGTCGAAGCTCTGCACGATGACAAGCTTCGCAGCGATAACTGACGGGTGACCAGATGGAATCTGGGTCACATTCTGCCTAGGGTCGATGAGATTGCCGGTCGTGGACTCTTCGTTCATACGGTACCCTCATTGAGTTCAGGCAGCTCTACTATGACACTTCCGGGTGGGATATCATGTTCTCGGGCTCGGCCATCGCTGTCCAGGGTGCCCTCTCTTTCGGATCCGTCGGGTAAACTGACTTTGTAGCGCCAGTCACTCAAGGGCTTACCTTCCTCATCGGTAAGCTCGATTCCTACCCAGTCCTTAAACTCCAGCAAGCCCGACTCCTGCTTTTTGCCGTACTCGACACCTTCAGCCTTTATAGTAAAGAAATACTCAGGAGGGTTGTACTGGCCGTTGTACTTGTCGAGTTCTTCTTGCGATGGGATCTCGTCGGTGTCTTCGTGATATTCGTATTCCCAGGCAATCTCGATGCGGTTGTTCTCAACGTGTGCCGGCAGTTCAGTGATGCGGTCATGCCCGCCGTCGCGGTCATATTCGTAAATCACTACGGCGACCTCAGCCTCGCTCGGCAGACCCTTGATGTCAGCGGTGAGTGTGAGGGTATCGCCGCGCCGCGCCTCCTGGGCGCTCCATTTCATATTGGTGACACGAATCGGGGGATAGGCTGGGATGTGTTCCGACTCGCCATCGAGACCGTTCCTGGATAGCTTCGCCTCGAAAAAGACCTTGTCGCCAAGCTCGATGTCCTCAGGAATCTGAAAGGCTCCACCGAAATGATTACGTCGCATTACCCCTTCAACAGTCCCGAGTTTCTTGCCCCGTTCGCTCTTCCCTTTGACTTTGACCGGCGCGCCCTCGCCGACCAGTTCCGTCAGCACTTCAAAAGAAGCCGTCTGACCACCGATAGCCATGCCGCACGTCCACGAAACTGAGATCAATTCCGAATCCAGTTTGACTTCGTGCTCGCTGTCGGTGCCTTTAGTGAACTTGAGCGCCATACTTCTGGCCTGCCTTACATCCGCTATCCGGGAATAAACTCAGCGATCATGCGGTCGACTTCCACGCCCAGCGTCTTGATCGTTTTCTTGGTGAAAGTCGCGTTGAAGTTGTACATCACGTCGTTATGCTTCACGAAGACCATTTTCTGAAACACGACCTTGTCTTCAGAGGGCGCCCACTTGTAGACAGCTTCGTAAGCGGGAACGCCGCCGGGTAGTTGTTTCTCATCTTCCTTGAGAATCTCCACACCGGGGATGCTTTCGAGAACCTGATCGATCCGTTCACGAGCGTAGTCCGCGAGTTCGTCGGTATCGGGTTGAGTGTCGACTTGAAGCGACAGGCTGTGTTGCAGGCCGCTTTCTTCGGGGCCCATGAAATAGTGCACGGTCTGGTCTTCCCAGCCGTCGGGGAGTTCAATCTTGAATCTGTTGTTGCTCGGACTCATGTTTTCGTACTCAATCTATCTCAGACAGTGTATACCGTCGCTGCCGCCATAGTATACAGTTCCGTTTTCATCCATGATCGGCCGGGTGCCGATCGGTGTGTCCAGCCACTTGGTGAGGATCTCCTCACCGGTAGCAGAAACATGTACCAGCGCCGTGCCGGCGGCCGCCAGCACCGAGTTGTCGGCCAGCACGGTGATGGCGATGTCGCCTGCCGAAGCCGGAAGAGGATACGTCCAAATGATCTCACCACCGTGAATCTGGTGCAGATTACTTCCCACCACCATATATACAAATCCATTCAGCGAAGATGCCGGCGGTTGGTTTGATGGCTGACCCTGTTCAAACGACACCACCCAACCGACTTCACCGTCTGGTGTCACTTGCTTAAGCTGAGTAATATTTTCGACAATGTCAACAACCAACGCATTGCCGTCGGTATCCAGAGAGAACGAACTAATGGAGTCGAATTCAACCACGCTAACCTGCTCGTCTGCTTCAGCGTCAACGGGGAAGGTATAAAACCGATTGGTCGTGAACATGTAAACGCGCTTGTTGTCTCTCGATATAAGCGTACCGCGTCCGATTCCGTCGAGCCGATAACGCCAGATTACTTCGCGGCGTTCAGCGATGTACCGCATGAACTGGAATGGCGGTATCTCCATCGTCTGACCGGGTGCGTTGGTCGGTTTGGGATAGGCTTGTGAACTGTAAATCGTCTCACGCTCGAGGTCGCGGATGAAGTGCAGTTGCGCGTTCTGGTTCACGCCGGTCAACGGTTTTTCGGCGGCCTGCTGTCCATCATAGCCCAGCAGAACGAAGTAGCCGACATGGTCTAAGGTGACAATGCCGTCGTCCGTGATGGTCGAGGCGTAATTGCTCCTGACCTGCCGAGACCAGTTGACGGAGCCGTCATTTCGGTCGAGCACCGCTACCAGATCGCCGTAACTGACAAACAGGAGTTGTCCGTGCAGACCGAGATGTATGGGGCTGCGTCCGCCGCTGGGTTCAAGCAATGATTCGTTGAACCATACTTCGTTACCTTGGATCGTGCCGCTCACCGGCAGGCAGGAACTATTCTGTTGATCGCCGAAAACATTGCGGTTGAGCGTGGCGATATCAGGCATGTTGGTCTCCTCGATACCCGAAGGGGTGTGTGAATGTCTCCCGGCCACACAGCAGACAACAAGCACACCGATCAAAACCGCTGTGTATGCTGCCCGCACGGCATAACCGCCTCCGGAAAACTCCGGGGCCGAACTTTGTTGTTTCACTGACCACCACCGTTGTCTCTTCTTTCCAAACTTCCTGTTTCTTTTGATCCGTGTTTACTTATAAAATCCAGACTACTCTATCCCGTCGACCGGTATCTCCACTATGGTGTCGTTGGGGCGGAACTTGGCGCGGGAATTTGTTCCAATGTGTACGACGCGTTTAGTTTTCCATTCACCCAGGTTTCAATGAATTTCAGGGCCTCAAGCTGGTCCTCGCCGTCAGCCATGTTCAGAAAATGAAGCTGAAAGTCGTCGGCTGTAATGTTACGCGGTACGTTCAACACACAGGTACTGCTGGTCAAGCGGTCGACCGATGTGCTTTGCTCATACAGGTTGTCCACCGCCGTTTGATCGGCGGCGACAGTGAACAGTCCACGCAACTGGGTCTTTTCGCCCGCAGTCATCCTTCCCTCGAACGACAGTCGGTTGGCGGTGGCGTCATACGATGCGTCGGTTACCACTGTTGAAGGGTCTGAACTCGGAGCGTTGGCTACCGTCACTGAGAAGGTTGTGGTCGAGCGCTGGAAAGTCAGCTTGTAACTCCAGGTGCTTCCGGCTGCGCGTTCATCGGCAAAACCAGGCATGAAATAGATGAAGACACGCGAGAACTCCGCGGGCCCACCGGTCAATCGGTAGGAGCCGTTAAGACGCTGCCACTCCTGTTGAATAGCATCCAGTTTGTCTTTCAGTTCCGTGTACTCTGGGTCGGTCTCCCAGTCCGCCTCAGTCGCGTCCCCTTTTATGCTTAACATCACGCGCACAACCAGCACGGCATGGTATTCGTCAGTCTGATTGTCATGAAAGAACTTCGTCGAGGATTCATCCTGTCCCACGTCGTAGATAGCTATGTGGACACGCCGGAGCGACTGGGTTTTCTGGTAGAGACGGCTGACTTTGGCCTTGTTGTCGTCACTGGTAAAGGCGCCGCGCCAGGCGTCCCGTTCCGCCGTGCTCATAGTGCCGGCATCAATGTCGTAGGTGAGCGTGTTGCCGGACGCATCGTGGGTGAAGTTTGTCTGGTGGGTCGCATTAACAGATGATAGATCGGGCGCGGCACTCACCGAGACGACGTTGGGCAACCGCAATCGTTCCTCGACCGTTATCGGCTGGCGGATGTCGTTCCTGGTCTGGGGAGTATTGGCTGGGGGCGGGGAGGCGGTCCCGGACGGTGTCCAGTTGAGATGCCTCTTGTAGATCAATTCTGGTGTGGCATTGTCGAACTTGACCTTGAAGGCCTTGCCGTTCAACCAGGCCGCATCGTGGAGATCGCCACCGCTTAATGAGTTCTTGTTTATCAAGTGCAGGTGGTACCAGCAGTGGTGCAACCGGGGGGCTCCATTGTAGTACATCATCGAAGTCTGGTTAGTGGACGGATTGTACTGGATGAAAAACTGATCGAAGCCCGGCATTCCCTTGGTGATATACATGCGGGCCGGTGTCGCATTGTCTTGTTCATTTACATCTTGAGTGTACTCGTCAGAAAGGCTCGTGACGTGGCCCAATTCGTGGGCAAGCGTGAAGACTCCGTAACGGGTGCCATCTTCCTGATAGCCGGTATTGTTGTAGGCGAAAATCCCCGTTGTTATCTGGTAGGCCGACTTGTTCAGCTTCATCAGCGAGTAGGGCAGAGTGTAGGCGCCGGAGGTCAATCCGCGTACCGCCCATGCGTAAGCTAACCCATAGTTGACGCCGGCCGCCTGATCGGGACAGACAAAGGCTACAAACTTCACCGGTCCACCAAAGGTACGTCCCTGCGCGGTCCGGAAATTCGATCCGGGACCAAACAGCGCCTGATGATTGGATAGACTTTCCCAGTTCGAGTTAGTCGGCAGTTCGGTCAAAGGCATGGTGAACGTCTCGCGCTCATCGAAAAACACAAACCGTCTGATAATGGCATAGGCGTCGCCGGCGTCGCGTTCATCAATGAAGTAGTAGCCCTTCCGGTTCCAGTACTCCTGCGCGTTGTAGACACCCTGATGCACGAAATTGTCGACGTCGCTAATGCCCGGATTCTGTGAGGCGCTGGTCCATGCGGCTGCGCTGGGGTCCTGCCGGGTGTCGAGCATGAAGTTCATCGTTGCTAACGCGATGAGCAAACTGACCGGATGATTGCCCTCCATGTATATCTGGTGGAAATAGTGCAAATCGTAGTCGCCGGTGTAGCTCATCTCGTGTTGGTTATAGTTCATCTCCCACTTCTTGTGCCGGTCGGGATCATCGCGCAGGGCGATTCGGGCGCCAACGACGTAGGTCCCCTGGCTGCCGGTTTTGTCCATCCAGTCACCGGGTTCGTCAGTAGTGCGGCGGTCACCGACCGTGTAGAAACCATCGCGAAAATGAACGACCTTAACACCGGGCGCCATGCCGCTTACCAGGTTCCTCTCCAGCCTTATCCGCTCGGCGCGCGTTGTAGCCGAGGAACTGGGACTGCCACTCCCTGAGCCACTGGAGGGAGGTGGGGGGTTCAACGAAGTGCGATCTTCGTTAGGTCTTTCCCACAACTTGAACTGGTTGGTCGTGCTGTCCACCACAAACAGTTTTGCGCGCGAGCCGGGATCGGCTCCGCCGGCGCACAAGGCCTTGGCGGTTCCTAACTGGTCGGCGTCCTGGATGTTTTGATCGTGGCCGGTGGCGCTGTCCATAAGCACAATATCGTCCAGCGAGAACATCAACGGTTCGCTTTGACTGGTTACGTTGCTCCCGAACGGTTTGAGCTCTCGCTTGTCTTTGATATGCTCGTGGAATCGTTCGTCATTGGCATGGGTGCTTTCGTGCCTCGTATGCCAGTTGTGCGAAAACCACTTCATCGGGAGATCGTAGTACTGATACTTTTCGGCGAAGGTCTTGGTGTCCCAATCGTCCGGGCGGTTCACGATCACGGGTGTCGCGTCTGGCCCCGAAGTATGGATCATTCGAACGACCGGCGTTCCCTCATGCTCGGGCGCTTCGAAGCCGAAGTAGAGGAGCTTGTTGGTGAAATCAGGGTTCTCTTCCTCGAACCTGACACGCACGGTGTGGATTCCATCCTGATACTGCGTGATGCAGGGGATCTCTTCGACCGTGCCCCCGGCCGCCGCGTCTCGTTTGTACGCCTTCACATTCACGCGACCGGGGATGTCCTGAAAGTCCTTCTTGATCCTATCGTAGTAGCGAAACTTCAAGTGATATACTACTGCGAACCGATCACCCGGGCCGATATAGTTTCGGGCGAAGTGGCGCTCATGCCACATCGGACAGTCGTTCTCAAGATCATGCACGGCTGTAATCGGCATGGTCGGACAAACCACCAGCGCGTCACGTTCGGAGTCGTTCCCCTGGTAAATGAGAAGTTCGATACGGCTGTCCGTGGCCGATCTGATTTTGTCATCACCGCGTTCACTATCCGGCACGGCGTACGAATGACCGCAACCGACCATCTTGACCGTGTCGCTGACCCAGTGCAAGTTGCTACGCATCTCGGCCAACTCAGTGCGTGTTTTGCCGAGGAAGTCGCATATCATCAGTTCATAAACGTGGTAGAGAGCCCGCCAGTGAGCGCTTGAGAGACGGTTATCCGTGGCTTCGCTAACGACGTCACCCAAAGTAGCCGGAAGCGATGCGATTTCTTCCAAGTCTGCGGCGACGTCACTGTTGAAATGCTGAGCGAAGTTGTTCAGGGCTGTCTGCGTAGCCTCGTTGAAGCTGTTGTCGACATCGCCTGGGTCGCACTCCCAATCGCCGTCTTTCCATTCTCCGGTGTATTCGTGGAGGTACTTCAGTATCTGTTTGTAGTCCTCAACCGTCTGCCGCCCGGCGCACGTCGTAGCCCAACGCCCGACATTCCCCTGCAGCAGGTACATGATGCCCGAGGCGCGCTCGCGTGAAAGGCGAAAACTCTCCTGAACATCACTCTGGGATGCCGTGTGGCCGGTAATCAGTATCCCGCGCTCCGGATACAAACCGGCAAAGAGAAAAGCCATACCGATCGCTTTGACCCCGGTCATCGGCGCGTTGTCGGCAGTTGGATCCAACCCCGGCACTTCCGGCATCATGACAGCACTATTGTCATGGAAAAGAAGGTCTTCGAATTCGAGGACGTCAACCGGGATGGGGGTGAGGGTGGTTTCGGTCGTGGTGCCGGTGACGGCGTCAGTCCCGACAGAGGCATCTGCAGAGGTGGTCGTGGTACCCGTTGGAGTCCCGCCCCCAGCGCTTGGGGTCCCGCCGCCTTCTGAACCGCCAGTCATATATCTTACGAACCGTCGGATTATGATCGTCCCTGTTCTCGCACATTGTAAGACACTCTGGTCCTGCCCGGCGGGAGGTTTTCCACTTTGGCGTAACCGTCGCCGTCGAGAGTGCCTTCTTTTATTTCACCGTTAGCGCAGTGGACGCGGTAGGGTCGGTTGCCGATGCTGTTGCCTTCCTCATCTCGGAGTCTTAGTTCTATCCAGTCCTGAAACTTCAGGAGCTTCGACCGCGCCGAACAACCACCTGCTTTAGCGACGAAGTAGTAAGCCGGCGAGGAGTAGCCCTGACGCGCAGCCCGTTCGTTCTGGACCGGTAGCAAGTCTTCGTTCAGTTCAAACGTCCAGTCCGCCTCGATTTTGTCGCCGTCAACTTCGGACTCGACGACTCTGATCTTGCGGTCGGGCGCATTGAGATCCCTCAAATAAATGGTCAGGGTAGCCGGCGTACCCGGCTCCATGCCCGAGCAGTCCGCTTTGAGTTGTACCACATCGCCCACCGCTGCTTCCTCGACCGACCATTCTGCCCTGGAGATAACTCTAAGTTCGATATCGTAGCTGCCCGCTTCGATCCCGGTTTTTTTCACTCGTCCGGTCAGGACGCCTTCATCGACAGTGCTGCCGGACTTTGCCAGGCTGTAAGCCACGCCCATCACCGGGAAACCACCCTTGTCGACAAAATCGACATGGAGGAAATGTTCCTCACCTTCATCTGTTAGTTCTGTTGAAGCCCCAGCCTCGTCGCCCTCCGCACCCTCTTGTTGCGCCCCGCCTGCTCCGGGTGTTCCGGCTCCTGCGCCACCGCCGCCACCCGGACCGATTAACACGGTCGGCTCTCCGGGTGGAGCGATGGTATCCGGTGGTCCGACACAGGTGGCCATGTCGCCTACGCACGCGGCCGGCACACCGCCGATCAGGACGGTCACGGCTCCGGGGGGCAGGATCGGTCCGCCCACGTGCGGGACCGGCGCCGGGGCCGGGGTCTGCATCGGGCAGGTATGCATGTCGCCGACACGGGCGGCCGGTTTACCACCGATCAGCACGGTCGGACATCCCACCACAATGCTGCCTCCGTGTACTGTCATATCGCCCATCCGTGCGGCCGGTTTACCCATGCGTACAATCCTTTACTGGCTCAAGCGTTCGGCGTACTGCTCATATTACGAATAATACGCAGGACCGAACTGACAAGTCAACATTTATGTCAACCGCAGGAATCAGGCGGCGCCTGCGAACAACCCTTGAGATTCGAGTGCCGCCATGCTATCTTGACAACGGAAGCAGTGCCATGAAACGACACGAACTGATAGAGCACACCGCCGACATCGCGATCAAAGCGTATGGCGATGACCTGCCTGATGCTTTTGCTGCCGCTGGTGAAGCGCTGTTTGCGATCATCACCGGGGAGGCATCGATAACGCCCGTAACTAAGGTGACGGTCGAGATCGAGTCGATAGACATCGAGGGGTTGCTGGTCGGATTCCTGTCGGAGTTGCTGGTGAAGTTCGAGGTTGACCAGATGGTGCTGAGCGAGTTCGAGGTCAACCTTGTCAGTGAGACGCGGTTGACGGCCACGGCGAGGGGGGAGAGATTCGATGAACAACGGCACGGGCATGGTCACCATGTCAAAGGTGTCTCGTACCATATGATGGAGATAGTCGA
>JAUWMW010000085.1 GCA_030612965.1 bacterium | reverse complement strand
TCACGGTCAGTCGATCAGCCTCGATCATGTCGACGGTTTGGTCGGCGGTTCTTCCATTGGGACCGGATGTGCCGTGGTATTCCATCTGAGAGTGTCTAATCCCACCGACACCAACTTCGATGGCATAGCAAACGGCTTTAGAGTCTATTCCCCCGACGGGGCGACCTGGTCGGCCACCCATCACGATACCACCGGGACTCTGGGTATGACCCAATTCGACGGCGGAGTATTCTTGCCCAAGTTCAGCGCCGACGGACAAGGCGCCGATACGGTCGGCATTGGTGCTCTTCGGTTTTTCTCTACAGGACTGCCGGCAGGATTCGATGATGTCGCCTTTACCGTCACCATCGGTCCCATCGACCCTGTCCATTCCGGCAGAATCATCTGCCTCGATTCGTCCTATTATCCTCCCTCGGGCGTCTGGAAATGGGCGGCTTCAGGCAGTATCAATGCCTTTCCGGCCTGGGACGGACCCCATTGTTACACCATCTCGGCGCCACAGACTGGCGACAGCCTGTTCGTGTCACCGCAGACGCTATCTTTCGTAGCATCAGAGGGTGGACCTAACCCGCCATTGCAGGTTCTGTATCTTTCGTCAAACGCCGACCCCATGACCTACTTCGTGGTGCTTGACTCAATCCCCTGGTTAAGCGTAGCCCCGACCGGCGGCAGCACACCGGATTCATTATTGGTTATGGTTGATATATCTGCTCTGAGCGCCGGCACCTATTCTTCGGCGATGTGGATCACCTCACCCCAAGCCGACAATTCCCCGGTGATAGTTGCGGTTGAAGTGCGGGTGCTGCCGGGCGGCCCGGCGGTGACGCTCGACCACATCGACGGCTTGGTAGGTTATGGTGAGATCCTGACAAATGAAGAAATCACCTTCCATCTTCGATTCACTGGAGACGAGAACCGATATACCGGGCTTGTCAATGGATTCAAGGTTCACTCCCCTACTGGAGCCCAGTGGACCACAACCACAATGGATACCACCGGCACTCTGGGTATGGCCGACTTTGACCTCGGCGTTTTCTTCAGTCAATTCAGCGTTAACGGAATGGGCGCCGACACCGTCGGGTTTGGGGCAGTTGTGATGGTGGCTGACGGTATGCCGCCGGGCTTTGACGATGTGGTACTGACTATAGAGATCGGTCCTATCGACTCCGCTTACGCGGGCGGCACGATCTGCCTTGATTCCACCTGGTTCCCGCCGTCGGGGAGATGGGAATGGTACGCCCAGGGGCAAGGATCGATAAACCCGGCCTGGGACGGACCGCATTGCTTTACCATCGTCAATCGGCCACTATCGGAGTTGACAGTAACACCTGGTCAACTTGATTTCTTCGCAATTGAAGGCGAACCGGATCCGCCGGCGCAGGTCTTGTGGGTCGGATCGACGGGACCAGTCTCGGATGATTTCACTGTTAGCGCCGACGTCAACTGGGTTTCATATGATCCATCAAGCAGCCATACTCCGGACTCAATAGTGGTGATGGTGCATGCCGACCAGATGCCGATCGGAGTTCACACCGGATATCTCACTATTGAATCGCCGACTGTTCAAAATTCTCCGGTTGTGGCGCCGGTGAATCTGACCGTTGAGCCAGGGCTTACCCACCGCCCGTTCGACCTCGGGATTTACGCCTACACCGGTACTATGCTGGAGGATCTCACGGCGCGATTTGGCGTTAATTCAACGGCCACCGACGGTTTTGATCCGCTCCTCGATCAGTTCAAGGCACCGGCGCCGCCGGGCGATTACGTACGGGTCTTCTTCCCCCACCCGGAGTGGAACCAGTTCTCCGATGAGTTTGCCACCGACTTCCGTTACCTGCTCCAACAGGAGTGCAAAGAATGGGAGATGGTGGTGCAGACCAATCACTCCACCATGGTCACGCTCGAGTGTCATTATATGTCCAATCCAGTTGACTACACGATCTCGTTGTTCAACGAGGCTGGTCAGTTGGTGTCGGCGGACTTTGCGCAGTTCGGCTATGATTTCTTCACCCCCGGAGGCGAAACTCGGTTCACTATCCGTGTTTGTGACTATGATGTTCTTTACCAGACCTACCCCGGCGGATGGAGCCTGGTTTCGACGCCTCTTTTGTTGCAGGACGGATCACCCGAAGCAGTCTTCGGTGACGATGCGTTATTTTTCCAATTGTACGGCTGGAACGGCGCGTACTATGCGCCGGATGAAGTGATCGGGCGCGGTCCGGGCTACTGGCTGCTGTTGCCCCAGACAACGACCGTTGACTACGAAGGCGCTGCCATACAGCCGGATGATAGTGTTGTCTGCATCGATCTCCGCCTGGGCTGGAACATTATCGGTTGTCCCTTCCGGCACCAGATAGACGCATACGCCGCTATAGTTGACTCGGCCGGTCACCAGCTATCTTTCTGGGATGCTGCGGCGGCCGGCTGGGTATCACCGGTTTTCTACGCCTGGTTTGGAAACCACTATTTTATGACGCCGAACCTGTTTACCGGCTACGGCCACTGGTTCGCAGCGTTAGCAGACGGTCTTCAACTCTGCCTGGCCGATGTGCCTCCCATGGCTACGGTAGCTCAGGACGGTTCGTCGCAACCACCGTTGTCACTGGGTACGGTCAACAACCAAGCCACCCTTGTTAGCCTGAGTTGTGGGGACGCGGCGGTTACTATCGGACTGGCCGAGGATGCTGTCGCCGGGTTTGATCCGAAGTACGATCTGCCAGCGCCACCAGAATCGCCAACTGGCGGCCAGGAGACCCTGGTGCTGCTATCCGATCTCGATCAGGGTTTCGGGCACTATCGGCAGGAGGTTCGAGGGTTGGAGCAAGAAGTGAACTGGACCCTTGCCGTCGCCGGAACCGGTGGACGAGCGGTTGACCTGGGCGGCCTTGCCAAGTTGTCGTCAATCGGATACCAACTTGAGATCATCGGCCACGACAACGGATATCAGCAGACCGTCGGCGCAGATATTTCTCTGCAACTGCCGGACGGCAGCTACCGGCTGGTGGCCCGACAGGTTGGCGAACAGTCCGAGTTGGTACCAGACCGTTATTACCTGGCTGCCAACTATCCCAATCCGTTCAACCCGAGTACGTCAATCGCCTTTGGCCTGCCGTCGCCAGCTCGCGTTAGGCTATCGATCTACAATGTCCTGGGGCAGGAGGTCGCCTCGCTAATCAATGACCTGCTGCCAGCCGGACGACACGAACTGGTCTGGAATGGACACGACGAGCAGGATCGACCGGTCTCATCGGGTGTCTACTTCTATCGCCTGCAAACCGATGAATTCAACCAGACCCGCAAGATGATGCTGGTAAAGTAATGGCAGGTGAGTATCGGCCGCTCCCGGAAAACCGGGGGCGGCCTTGCGTCGCCCCAATGAATGCCACTTGTGGCCGGCCGAAGTTGAGTTGGCACAGTAGATCGAGTCAATCGGCCAGGGGACCGGGATGTTCTGCCTGGTACTGGATGCAATGCAACAGGTTTTCATCTTTTGCAAATCTATATGGAGTGCAGGGTCAAGCTTGACAAATCGCCGTCGATTCTATATCATATGGCTAAGTGTCCTAGTACGCGGGAAGGGGCCGCACATACAACCAGTTGCGGCAGAGACAATTACATATTGGGGTCGACGGCTCGGCGCATTGCCGGAAGATCGACCAAATGAAACTCTGAAACTGTCCGGAGAGACCAGATGCTCAGGACCGCCAACCCAGCCCGTAGTTTCATCTATTGCGCTATCATACTGATAACTCTCGCGCCATATGCAGCTTTCGGTACGCCGCAGTCGCCGCTCCTCGAAGTTCGGGTTATGGACACCACCGCCGAGTCCGGCGCCACCGATGTACCGATCTCCATCTATATGAATAACTACGAAGATACGGTGGCAGGGTTTTCAATCTGGCTGCAACTTAGTCGCCCGGACATCCTGGAATTTCAACTCAGCTTCGATACGTCAGGCACCCTCTGTTCAGGTTGGGAGTTGATTCAGGTCAATCATATCGGTGGGACTCCGTACAATATCAAGATCGTCGGCATCGCTAACTGGCCATCTCCGCCAACAACCCCCGGTATTTCGCCTCAACAAAACGGATTGCCATTGATAAAACTGATCGCGGACGTAGACGCCGTGCTGGATACGACTACTAATAGGTCGGTGGATATCCTGGTCGCACGGTCCAACCTATCCGAGTTCGCTTTTTCCGATCCGTCGGGTCAGGTGATCGGCACCGTGCTGGATTCCGTGTTGGACACCGCCTTCTATGCTTGTTTGGAGTGGGTCGGAGATTCCTGTCTTGAGTGGGAGTTGGTGAACTCCTGGGAGCCGCATGACTCAACCTACATTTTCTGGCACCAGTTCGCCGTCATCGACACATCGCGGGTATTCATTAACGACGGATCGCTGACCGTAACCGGCGGTTATGTCTGCGGCAATATCGACAACGATCCCACGGGTGCTATCGATATCTCAGACTTGGTCTGTCTGGTTGACTGGATGTTCGCGGATGGACTGGAACCTCCTGTCCTCATGGCTGCTGATTGCAACGGAGATGGTGGGAACGACATCTCGGATCTGGTCTGGTTAGCTGACTATATGTTTACGGGAGGTCCCCCGCCGCTTTGCGGGCAATGACCGACCTTAATTACCGGGAAAGAAATTGTTTTGAAGGCATAGTTGGAGAACACACGAAATGAATCGCATCCGACCTGACAACGCCGGAACGCACCGGTACTATAGATCGTTATCGATTGACAAACAGAATGTGACCAACTATTTTACGGATATCTAACGAGGAGCTTTGCTTCGAGTCTATTGACACTGCATCTGAGGACCCTGTTGAAGCGAGCAACTATCTTCACGATCGCCGGGCTGACCCTGTTGGCCGTCTTGGGAGGATTGATCCGTCAACGCCCTCATGCGATGGATCGACCCAAGCCCGATGATTTAGTCTTTCGGAATCTGACCGACTGCGGTTTGATGTTCACGGCCAATGCGGGTCAGTTTCATGATGCTGTTCTTTTCCGAGCCGATGCCGGTGGTGCAACCGTTTGGTTTACACAGAACAGCCTGTTTTTTCATTTCACCCGGCTCCTTGACACCACTACTAACGAAGATCCTTTGGTAGCCTACGGCTACCGCATCTCCGACAAGCCGGACAGTCTGGCCGGCCACATAGTCAGGTTATCCATGCTGGGCGCTCAGAGCGAAGCCGCGGTCAGCGGCCAAGTGGCTCTTGGATCGTACTCCAACTATTTCTTCGGCGACAACCCCGACAATTGGCGGCTCCAGGTACCCAACTACCGCGAGGTCTCGTACCGGCAGATATACCCTGGGATCGACCTGAAGTTCAAGGGCATCTATGCTCACCTCGAATACGATTTTGTAGTATCGCCATTTGCCGACCCCAGCCAGATCAGGCTCCAGTACCATGGCACTGATTCACTTGCCATCAATGCCTCCGGTGATTTGGTGGTCAGTACCGCCTTCGGCCGGATGATCGAGACGCGACCAGTGACCTACCAACTCGACAGTGAGACTCAGATCAGTGTGACTGCGGACTATCTCCTGTATGGGGATAATAGCTTCGGCTTTGACCTGGGACCCGATTATGACTCTTCGCTACCACTGGTGATCGATCCCGTTTTATCTTTTAGCGGTTTTGTCGGCGGCGGCGGCAATGATTATGGACGTGGTGTGGCAATTGACTCGGCGGGCTGCACGTACATCACCGGCTATACCAACTCGCTCGACTTCCCCCTGGCTGATGCGCTCGACAGCACTTACAATGATACCATCGTTTCCTGCCATGATGTTTTTGTGCTCAAGCTTTCGCCCACCGGTGATTCACTAATATACAGCACATACCTCGGAGGGGCCGAAGGCGATGACCGCGGCGTCGGAATCTCGGTGTACGATGACGGTTCTGCCTACCTTACGGGCGTAACAACTTCCGGAGATTTTCCGGTGATCGAGGCGGTTCAATCGTCCAACTCAGGCGGTCGGGACGCCTTCGCCCTCAGGCTGTCTCCAGCCGGCGATTCGTTGCTTTTCTCGACTTACCTCGGCGGTAGCGACGATGACGCTGGTGCCGGCCTGGCAGTTGATGATGCCGGCAGAGCTTACCTGGTCGGGAACACAGCGTCCTCGGATTTCACCTTGTCGGCAACGCCCTACGACAACAGTCTCGGCGGCGACCAGGATGCATTTATGGCTCGGCTTAGCCGCGAGGGCGCTCTTGAGGTCAGCACTTATCTTGGCGGCAGCAGTAACGACTATGCAGCATCAGTAGCTATCAGCCCTGATTCAGCGGCCGTGGTAACCGGATATACTGCATCCGCTGATTTCCCGACCGAAGCTGCCTACGATGCCACTTATGCAGGTGGGACGACCTATGGTGATGCCTTCGTCACCAGGTTCGACACTGCAGGCGCAAGCCTTGTCTACAGCACCTTCCTAGGAGGCACTGGCGATGATCTCGCGCTTGCCCTGGATGTAGATGTATTCGGTAGCGCTTATCTCACCGGATATACGCTTTCCAGCGATTTCCCTACCGTTAATGCGTATGATTCTGTATTCCAGGGCTACTTGATGGTGTTCATCAGCAAGCTTGGCCCGTCTGGAGATTCACTGGCTTATAGTACCATGCTCGGCGGCTGGAATGTCGAATTCGGCTCTGGGATCGCCGTCGATCAAAACGGCGAGGCCTACGTAACCGGAGCGACAAATTCGCACAATTTCCCGACCGTGGAAGCTTTCGACCCAGTTTTCGGCGCTGGATACGACGCCTTTATCACAGCACTCAGTGATGACGGCGACTCCTTAGTATATTCAACTTTCCTGGGTGGTATTGGCGGCGATGAGTTTGGCTATGGAATACGGGTCGACACCGGCCTGAATGCTTATGTGGTTGGGTACACCGGCTCGGCCGACTTCCCCACTCTCGATCCGGTGCAGGATTCACTGATGGGCGGTTTTGATGCCTTCGTTACAAAGCTGGCCCGAATTGAGTACATCTGCATTGATTCCGATGGCGACGGCTTCGGCGACCCCGATCACCCTGAAAACCACTGCCCTGATGACAACTGTCCTTTCGTGTTCAACCCGGACCAGGAGGACATCGATGTCGACTCGGTCGGCGATTCCTGCGACAACTGCCTCGACATCTACAATCCCAGCCAACTCGACACTGATGGCGACGACATCGGCGATCCATGCGACACCTGCACCGATACCGACGGTGATGGATTCGGAAATCCAGGTTTCCCGAGCAACACATGCCCCGAGGACAACTGCCCGGACGTTTTCAATCCCTGTCAGGTCGACTCAGACGGTGACGGCATTGGTGACAGTTGCGATGTCTGCACCGATTTAGATAACGATGGCTACGGCGACCCTGGGTTCCCAGTCAATACATGCGATCTCGACAATTGCCCCTCAGTTTACAACCCCGACCAGGAGGATTTTGACAGCGACCAGCTCGGCGACTCCTGTGACAACTGCCCTGCCATATACAACCCGGCGCAGGAAGACGCTGACGAGGACGGGGTCGGCGACTCCTGCGACACCTGCACCGATACTGATGGTGACGGGTTCGGCAATCCCGGCTTCCCCGCCAACACGTGTGACCTCGATAACTGCCCGCTTGTTTTCAATCCGGGTCAGGAGGACAGCGACGGCGATAGCATTGGCGATGCCTGTGACGATGGTTGTTGCATGCCACCGATCAGGGGCAATATCGATTTTGACTTGGCTGATGTGATCGACATATCCGATCTAGTCTATATGGTTGCATTCTTCTTCCAAGATGGACCGCCCCCACCTTGCCCGGAAGAGGGCAATGTCGATGGTGACGCTGGTGAGGTTATCGATATCTCCGACATGGTACACCTTGTCGATTATATGTTCAATGGTGGTTCCCCGCCCGCCGATTGCCCAGCCTCCCTGGCCCACCCAACGAGGCCCGAATTCCGTCGATATTGAGGGTAAGAAAGGCGGCGCCGGCCACGCTTCGTCTTCCCGATTCCACTCCTCGGACTTTTCCAATCCAACCGACCTCCCTTGTCGCTGCGTCGCCTGTTCTGGCTGTCTTGGCTTTTGCTGTTTCAGAATTGGTTCACAATCTCAGTTTCATCTGATGGCCCTGCGCATCATTGCGCTCCTGCTGTTTAGGTATCTCGGTGGTGGTGTCGGGCGACCCCGCCCGACGGCTGTTTTACAGGCCGAATGTGGTCAGGCAAAGACGCCTGACGGCACCCACAAAGCGACTCAAGGCTTTGCCAAGAGAGAACGATCAGGTCCATGTGCAGGCTGTTCGAGGGTGCGCGCGGGGGTTGATATTGTGAACTGTTTCACAATATCGGCTCTCCCTGCGGCAGTTTTTGTGGCTGGTGTAAGTTGCTTTTGCACTCGGTTGACAGGGCTGGTGGATAAACTCCGCATAGATAGATAGGTGCGGGGGGGCTTGTCCGCCGCGGCGGACGCGAGCGGATTTGTGTGACCTGCCGCCCTTGTCCGACGATAGCTTATGTGTCAGGTCACAATCCGCCTGG
>JAUWMW010000327.1 GCA_030612965.1 bacterium | reverse complement strand
TGCCGGAGGTTTGAAGCCCAAGCCAGGAAACCTGCCACGATCTCATCTTTGTTCGTTGCCGTCAGCGCGGGCTGACAGGTTAACCCCCTCGCCGGTGGCAACCAAGGGTTCGTCATGCGGCGGCATTTTGTAACCAGCCCGGAATCTCATCTTACTCCGATTAGTCTTGTCGAAACCCCCGGCCCGAAGGGTCGTCCTGAGCGCAGTCGAAGGGCAGGTTTCGACAGGCAAGCCTGTTTCGACATCTTCGGTCATCAAGACAAAGCCAAAGAACCGGCTTCGGCGGTGTCGAAACTACAGGGGTTTCGACCTACGGTCTCGCTAAGAAACCGTAATCGTGGCAACAATCTGCTCATTCTGTGGCTCTTTGTTCTAATACTCCTGGCGTTTTTTGCTAACGATCTTCAGGCACAATCGAACACGCGGCTGAGAGGGTTGGTTATCGATCAGCAGGATGGCGCTCCGATAGCAGGCGCCATTGTACAACTGGAAGGCACTTCGTACCAGGTTGCCGCCGACGACCGGGGGAACTTCGCCTTCGACAATATCCCCTTAGGTGTTTACCGTCTACAGGTCACTGCTCCCGGCTATCAAATAGGGGAGTTGATCGAGATTGATCTGGTGGTTGATGTCACCCGCCACGTGCGGGTTACACTGGAGCGGAAAATCTACCCGGTGCGGGGTATAACGGTCTCGGCCAGTCGACCGAAGCTGCACGGGGATGTGACGATTATCGACCGACAACAGATTGAGGACAGCCGTCCGAGTGATCTTCCCGAACTGCTTGAATCAGTCGAAGGTGTCCAGGTAGAGCGAACCGGCCCGGGCGGTCCGACCCGGATTCGTATCAGGGGGTGCGCCCCGAAGCAGGTGCTGGTGCTCATGGATGGGCACAAAATCAATCCATCCGGCAGCGGTGAGGCCGACCTCAGCAGTGTGCCGGTGGAGATGGTCCAGCGGATCGAACTGTACAAGAGCGGTGCTTCGGCACAGTTTGGACCGGGCGCAATCGGGGGAGTGGTCAACATTATCACGCAACCAATCACGTTGCAGGAACCGTCATTCGCTGAGACGGAGAACCATCTCGGCCAATGGGACACCCGACGTCACGTGATCACCCTGGTCAACCCGCTTCGCCTCGATAAGGAAACGTACCGTATTGCCTACAGTGCAAGTTCATCGGATGGTGATTTTGACTACGACTACCACATTTCACCCGATGGAACAGTGTACCAGGGTGCTCGGATCAATAACCGCAGCGAATCACGCAACTACTTTCTCTCCGGTCTCTGGACCCCCGACCAGACCAGGGTCAGCTACTCGCTGCAAATCTATGAGAGTGAAAACGGCCTGCCCGGTAGTGCCTCGGAACCCATCCTGCACGCACTCCGTGAAGACGACCGCGTGCTGGCCGGTCTTACGCTGCAACGGTCGTTTTCATCCCGGTTAAAAGCCCGGCTCACCGGTGGTCTGTCACGCTACGAGCAACGGTTTCGCGATCTCAATGCGAACTCGACATACCAGTTCGATACCCGCTTCACCAACGACATCCTGGATGTCCGGGCGGATATCGAATGCCGCCTGTTGAAGCACAACCTGCTCGAGTGGGGCGCTCAGTATCAACGCGATGTCCTGAATCATGTCGACTACCTGAGGGAACTGAACGGTTCCGGCAAGACGGTGCGCCGTACCTACTCGGCCTTTGTTCTGGACCGGCATCCTTTCGATCTGTCCTGGACGAAACTGCTTGATGACGTTACCCTGTCGGCAGCACTGCGATACGATAACGCCACCACCACGCCGGAGAAAACCGCCCCTCGGTATCCGTGGGAGAAACCGCGACAGACAGTCCGCACCGAGTCGTGGTCCCCCCGGTTCGGCGTCACGGTTTCACGAGGGGAGCGACTCAGGTTCGTAGCCAGAGCCGCCTGGGGAGAGTCGCTCAGGTTGCCGTCGATCAACGCCCTGTTCTGGAAAGGCGACGCCCGCTCTGAGGGGAACCCCGATCTCAGACCGGAACGCTCCCGACATCTTGACGGAGGCATCGAACTGACCGGCCGCACCGAGCAGTTTGAGTTCTCGGCCGGCGTCAGTGTTTATCGCAAGAATGTCGAGGATCTGGTAGAGTGGGTCCGAAGCGGTCCCCAGGGTGTTTTCAAGCCGGTCAATCTCGG
>JAUWMW010000052.1 GCA_030612965.1 bacterium | reverse complement strand
TCTTCGGCCAGAATGGCTAACCGCGCAAACTTGGCGTGGATGGCTGCAATCGTTGGCCGCACCATCTCCTCGAGATCCATCAGGCCCAGGTTGATGATCAGGTCGTAGTGCGCTGGATCATCGATATCATGGCCGAACAGCTTAGCCATGAGTTCCTTACGCTCGCTGTCCACCCGGTCGGCTTCCGCCGCGGCTACTTCTTTGGTCACGTTTTTGTACATCACCAGGTTGGCGATTCGTTGCTCCCTGGGTGCAACCACCCGGATATGGAAACCCCGCCTGGGGCCGAGGATGAAGTTGCCACCCCGCCCGACCAGTACCACTCCACCCAGCCGCGCCGTCGAAAGCACCACCTGAAACAGGTGTCTGGTGTAGTCAAGATGATCGACTGATTGGCCGGTGATCATCCCTTGCACCATCACATCCAGATCTCCGCGGAAGCGTTCATCCAGATTCTCGACAATTCGCCGTCTGTAACCGGATGAATCGCAGATGGCGTCGATGGTCTCCCGATGCAGTCTGTCGAAACCCAGTTCCTCGGCCAGCCGGGTGGCGAAGTAGCTTCCCCGACTGCCCGCCTGTCGACTGACTGTCACCACCTGTGGTGGCGCCGGCTTAGCCGATGGCTGTTCGGCTACTTGCTGCTTTTCCAACTCCCATCTGAGGAGTTGACGATTAATGATTGCGTCTATTGATGCCATTGTGGTCCTCTACACATAATATACTGCAGCTTCGGCCTCACGCAACCAGAATGATGGCGAGTCACCATTTTCAGGTGGTGTCGGGCGACCCCGCCCGACACCTGCCTTCACACGTGATGGCTGTCAGGCGAGTCGCCTTACAGCACCCACACTCCCGGATGAACGGCGGCTGAACAGACACTGCCGTCACAGCCTCTGACAGCGCGGGCAGAAATGAGCCGAACGCGAGCCGATCTTCTCTCGCACGATCTTCCGCCCGCAGAGACTGCAGGGGTTGCCCTCGTTGTTGTAGGCGTGCAGATACTTCTGAAATGATCCGGTCCGGCCGTTGACCCCGACGTAGCTGTCGACTGAGGTGCCCATAAGTCGGATTGCTTTCTCAAGCAGCTTCTGGATGTGTCCGTGCAGTTCGATCAGTTTGCGTCGCGATGGCGAACTGGTCAATCGTCTCGGGTGAATGCGGGCGCAGTACAGCGATTCGTCGGCATAAATGTTGCCGAGACCGGCGATAAACGTCTGGTCCAGTAGGGCAGGCTTGAACATGCGAGGCCGACGACGACACATCTTCACGAAATCATCCGCCGAAAGTTCAACTGGCTCCGGCCCGAGTGTGGCCAACCCCTTCTGCTGCCACAATTCGTTATCCGGGTACAGGCGGAGTCGGCCGAACCGGCGGTAGTCATTGAAGCGTAAATGAAAGCCACTGCTCTTGCCGCGCCCGGTCGACTCAAAATCGAACAGCACCAAGTCATGTTTGTCCACTGGATCGGAGATTGGTCGATAGAAGAAATGGCCGGTCATCTTGAGATGCACCCACAGTGTGAGATGCCCGGACAGTTGTATCAGAATGTTCTTGCCCCGACGAGACACCTCGAGAACTCTGCGTCCTGTCAGAAGCGAGACGAAGGTCGCCGGTTTCAGCGACTCGGCCACGACAGTTGAAGCCGGTGGCGCCTGGACCTGGACCCGTCTAATCGTCTGGCCTATGATGGTGTCACGGAGTCCTCTGACAACCGTTTCTACTTCGGGCAATTCCGGCACTGTCCTACCTGCCTCAAATCAGGGTTCGTGAGCACTCACACCGGGTGAATCTACACGGCGCCGCCTCGGTCGGCAAGCGGTAAAGAGCAACTAAGATATTGACTTTTTCCCTGATAGCTCTTAATTACCCCGGTAACTTTGGCCTGTCACGTACGCGAGAGGGTAACACCGATGACCGTGAGCGAACAACAGGCGGTCAAGACCGCCTTTTTCAAATACCATGTCGAGGCCGGCGCCAGGATAGTTGAATTCGCCGGCTTCACGATGCCTGTCCAATATCAGGGGATTACCGCCGAGCATCTGGCCGTGCGTGAGAACGTCGGTCTGTTTGATCTGTCCCACATGGGGGAGTTTGAAGTGACCGGCAGTGACAGCCTCGCTTTTTTGCAGCACGTAACCACCAACAACGTCGCGGCCCTTGGGATCGGGCAGATTCAATACAGTTGCATGACCAAAGCAGACGGCGGTATCGTCGACGATCTGCTGGTCTATCGGCTGGCCGACCGCTACCTGCTGGTGGTCAACGCGGCCAATATCGCCAGGGATTTCGCCTGGCTTAAGTCGCACCTCGACGGCGATGCAAAACTGGTCGACCGATCCGGCCAGGTTAGCCTGTTGGCGATACAGGGACCGAACGCCGAGAAACTTCTTTCGGAACTGACGACGTACAACCTTGCCGATATGGCGTTTTACACATCAGCCACGGCCGAGATTGCAGGCTGCGAAGTTCTGTTCTCCCGAACCGGCTACACCGGTGAGGACGGTTTCGAATTGTATATCCCGCCGCAGCACACCGATACTCTTTGGAAAGCAATAACCGAGGTGGGAAAGCGCTACGATCTTCAACTGATCGGCTTAGGCGCGCGCGACAGCCTGCGGCTGGAGATGAAGATGGCTTTGTATGGAAACGATATCGACGAGTCCACCAATCCCATAGAGGCCGGACTTGGCTGGATCGTTGACCTCGACACTGATTTCGTTGGTCGTGACGTAGTCGCCCAAACCAAGGCGGAGAAACCGAAACGACGACTGGTCTGTCTGGAACTTCAGGGGCGCGCTTTCCCCCGCCAGGGGTACGATCTCCTCGTTGACGGACAACCGGTCGGCAAGGTCACCTCAGGGACTTTCTCACCTTCGCTGCAAAAGCCTATCGCTCTCGGCTACGTTCCGCGCCGCTACGCCAAAGCCGGTTCGGAGCTGGAGGTAGCTATCCGAAACAAGCGGTTTGCTGCGCGTGTGGTCAAGCCACCGTTTTACAAGGATGGCTCGCACCGTTAGGATTCTCCCATGAACGTACAACTGTACTTGACCCCGATTCCATTCTCCGGCAATGAGATTAGCGACAAGACGGTGGCGGTGATCGATGTTCTTCGTTGCACGACCTGTGTCAGCGCCGCTCTGATGGCGGGCGCTCGGGGAGTTATACCGACGTCCGGCCCCGGTGAGGCCGCCGACATGTGGACGAAAATCGGACCCGAAATGGCTATCCTCGCGGGGGAACGGAACGGAATCAAGATCGAGAACTTCCAGTTGGGAAACTCGCCGGCGGAGTTCACCAGCGAAGTTGTTGGCGGCAAGTTCGTAGTTATGACCACCAGCAACGGCACAGCGGCCTTCATGGAAGCGACCAACGCTGCCCTGACGCTGTCATGCAGTCTGACTAATGTCTCCAAAGTGGCCGCAAGAATCGCCGAGGAGGGCCGCGACCTGGTGATCACATGCGCCGGAATGACCGGTCAGTTTTCTATCGAGGACACTATCTGCGGCGGCATGCTCATGCATCTCCTGGCGACGGAAAAGAAAATCAAACTGACCGTCAACGATGCCGGATCGCTGGCTTTGCTTTTGTATCGGAGTAACAAGACGGCTTTACGGCAGACTATCGCTCAGGGCGAGCATGCCCGGTTCTTGAGCCGGTTAGGATTCGACACCGATGTTACGGCTGCCGCCGCTTGTGATACCATGCCGGTTCTGCCGATCCTTAAGGACGGTTGTTTGGCGCCGGCCGACGAATAGTGTCGAAACGGCCAGTCCCTGATCGGCTTTTGTCACTTGCTCAGGTATAAGGAACAATGAAAAAGCTCTTTCCATTTCTTTTCATCGCACTGCTGGCCGGCTCACCGACCTGGTCGGAGGATGGTATTGACGGCGCTATCACCATTTACCAGAACGACCCGGACTCCTCGTACGAACACCTGCTGTTCGCCGATACCAGCACCTTCGTGGCAGGGATACCTGCGTCCGGATTCCTGCTGGCGTTCTCGGTTGATATCGACCTCAAGGCGGCTGACAGCAGCGGGTGCGAATTCACCGTACACATCATTACGCTCGGTCCCAGAGCCAACACCTACTCGCGAAGTTTTCGGGTCGAGTACGGCCTGCCGGCGCGCATCGGGGATATCGAGGGCAAAGGCACCTCACGATTCACGTTTGAGTTTACGCCGCTGCGAATGGCTCAGATCGATACCGCGACGTGCTCCTTCAGCCACCGTCGCGCCGGGACGTTTACGAAGGATCCATCGGCCCACCTCGACATAAACTATCTGCCCAACTCCCTGGGCGATTTCTACTGGGGCGCCGTGCGCGGGATCATGGAAGAGCACTACCGCCGTATCCAAACGCTCTACAATTTCACCCTCCCCGGCAAGTACGATGTTTACCTGTGCCCTTGCTACTTGCCGTCGGTTATCTGGGACAAACGATTCGGCACAGCGGTCGATCCCACCAGGGCTACGGCTCATGCTGTCTTCACTAAGGCGCTTAACACCGCCGATCCGTTTCTGCTGGCGCACACGGCGGTACTGCGCAACTATGGTTACGCGCCTCCCTTTCTTTCGGAGGGACTGGCCAACTACATATCGTTTGCGCTCTTTGACATGAAAGAGATCGTGGCCGACGGTGAGGCCACTCCGCTGGTGGAGCTTCTGGATACCTATCGATACTATACGGCCGATCCGTACCTGGCCGATCGCATCGCCGCTACTTTCGTGATGTATCTGGTCAACGAGTTTGGCTGGACGGAGTTCAAGAAGCTGTACGTGGCGGCGGATGACGTGAATCTGAAGGAAAAGATCGAGGAGCAGTACAATCGCTCAATCGATGAACTGGAACAAGGCTGGCGGACTTATGTAGACACCAGCGTTATCGATCCGGAGGGTCTGGTCTTCTATGCCGAACTGGCCGAGGCCATGTTCAACTACAAGTTGATGCTGCGCTACAGCCGGACGGCGGTGGAATTATCAAAGACGCATCAGGACTCGGTCAGGCATCTGTCGCTGCTTAAGAGAGCTTGCTTATTCAACGGTGACTACTACGGCGCTACCGAGGCGCAGCAGGCATTGGTGCAACTGGAAAGCAGTTCCGCCTCGTACTGGATGACTCTGGGTACCTACCGAATGATGAACGGCCTGTACGATGAAGCCTACAAGGATATCTCGACAGCCTTCGGTCTGGACTCCACCAGTCATAGCATACGCTTCAACCTCGCCATGAATTATCTCCACCGGGGTGACGAAGAAACGGCTGCAGGACATCTGACACAAATCGTCAACCAGCCCTCCAAAGGCGGACCCCACGCCGGCGCCATGGTTATGCTGGCCGATATCCTGCGCCGTTCCGCCGATGAGAAAGATCGTGGGTTGGCCACTCAGTACTACGCCCAGGCCATACGAGGACTTGAAATGTCGCTTCAGTCCGGTACCCCATCACCGTCCGTCCATCTGTGGCTGGGTATGAGCTATCTGGGTATGGACCGGTACAGTGAGGCGCGCGGATACCTTGAAGGTGCCCTGTTTCTTGAGACGCGACCGTTCTACCTCGGGATGATGCATCTCTGGCTGGGGAAGCTGGCCGATGTAACCAACGAGCGCCAGGCGGCTATCGATCATTATTCGGAAGTCCTGGCCTTGCCGTCGGCTGACTACCACCAGCGCGAGGCGCAAACATACTATCAGACACCGTACACTCAATAGCGCCGCACGATGTTCAACTTCCTTAACTCGACTGTTCTCATAGCCGCCGCGGCCACTCTGATACCGCTGATTATCCACCTGTTCTCCAAGCGGCGGGTGAAGGTAATCGAGTTCTCTTCGCTCAAGCATCTGAAGGCGATGCAGCGACGTCAGGTGCGCCGACTCAAGATACGTCAGTTGTTGCTATTGATTCTCAGGATGCTGATTATCCTGGCGGTGGTCCTGGCCTTTGCCCGTCCAACTATGAAAGAGGGCGGTCTCGGCTCACACGCGGCGGTGTCGGCGGTGGTTTTGTTTGATAACTCGGCTTCGATGAATCGGTACGTGGCCGACGGCGACCTGTTCGAACTGGCCCGCAAGCGCACCGAACAACTGTTAGCCACATTCGGCGAGGCCGACCAAGTGGCCCTGTTACCTTTGGATGCGACCGCCGGGGGTGATGAAGCCGTCGATTTCAGTTCGTCAGCGACAGCTGGCGACCTCTTGAGCCGACTGCGTCCAGGTTCATCCTCGGCTGATTTGCAGAGTGGTTTGGATAAGGCGCTGACCCTTCTTGAGCGCTCCGACAATCTTAACCGGGAAATCTATCTGGTTACTGACCGCCAGCGCCGCAACCTGCCGGATCGGATGGTTCTTGCCGAGAGTGACGCCCGAATCTGTCTGGTGGAACTGCCACTGGAGGAAATCGACAACTGTGGCATCACCGGGATCGACTTCGGTGGTCAGTTGCTGATGCCGGGGCATGATTTTGACCTGACAGCTACCGTCAAGAACTACAGCGCGACCGATCGAGACGACCTGATCGCCTCACTTTTCCTTGACGGCAACCGAGTGGCACAAACCGACGTGCGCGTGGCCGCCGGAGGAGAGACAGCCGTGCGCTTCACCCGATCCGTGTCCCACACCGGGTTTCATTCCGGATGGATAGAACTCTCCGATGACCGCTTTGCCGCCGACAATCGTTTCTACTTCAGTCTGCATATTCCCGATCGTTTCAACGTCCTTATTATCCGCGGTGACAATACCTCACGCTTCGTATCGTTGGCGCTGACCCCGGCGCCGAGCGTCAACCAGTATTGGTCGGTCAAGGAAGCTGACCCTGAGCAGCTCTCCGGTGTGAACTTCCGGGACTACGATGTAGTCATACTTGCCGGTGTCAGCGCACTGAGCGACAGCTATGTCGAGCGCTTGTGGTCGTTCGTGGATCGGGGCAAGGCACTGTTCGTGATCTACGGTTCACAGACTGACACCGAAACGTTCAATCGTCAATGGTCCGTCACGACCGGCGTGGTCATCGAAGAACCGATCAAGACATCAGTCAGCAGGGCCGGCTACTACACGTTTAGCTCCGTCGATCTGGAACATCCGATTTTCTCCGTCTTCGATTTTGAAGACGGTAAACCTCCCCAGGTGAAATTCTACACCCTGCCCCGGTTGAGTCTGTTGTCGGATAGCCGGGTGTTGATGCGTTTCTCCGGCGACCGACCGGCGCTGGTCGAGCGTCGTTACGGACGCGGTCGCGTCCTGACTTTCACCGGGCCGATGTCGCCTGAGTACTCCGACCTCACCGGCCATGCTTTCTTTGTGCCTTTTGTTTCACGGGTGGCGGAGTACCTGGCGTCCGATCTGAGCAGTGTCGATCTCGAACTTTTCGTCGGGCAGAATATCGCCCGCAGTGTGAACATACGAGGTTCGCTTCGTTCACCCTTGCAGTTGCGGGCGCCCGACAGCAGTGTTTACATTGTGCCGCCCCAGGAAGAAGGTGATCGGCTCCTGTATCGCCCCGATGCTGCGGATCAGCCGGGTATCTATCGTACAACTTATCTTGGTCAGGAGGTTGATCGCTTTGCCCTGAACCTGAGTCCCGTTGAAGCCGACCTGGCGGTAGTTGATGTCGATCAAATGGTCTCCGCGCTCGGCGCCGCTGAACATCATCTCGTACCGACGACTGCCGACCTGATAACTGTAATCTCCGAGTTGCGTTTTGGCAAGGAGCTCTGGTCGCTGTTTCTGTGGCTCGCTGCCATCCTGTTGCTGGTCGAAATGCTCCTGGCCCGCGGCGTCGGCTCCGAGGAGTCGCCATGACGCTGGTGGCGGCAGAGAGAATCTCCCGAAAGTTCAACGATCAGGTAATTCTCGACGACGTATCCTTCACTATCAAAGCCAACCACCGTATCGGCCTTGTGGGCAAGAATGGGTGCGGCAAGACCACGCTGTTTGAGATCATTGCCGGACGGATGGAACTCGACCGGGGGGTGATCCATCGTTCCAAACAGTGTCGCATCGATTACATCGAACAGGACCTCACCGCTTACACTGAGAAAACGCTTTTCGACTATGTTGCTTCGGCGCGTGACGAACTGGCCGCGATGCACACCGAGATCGCGGCGTTGGAACGTCACTTGCAACATCAGCCGGAAGATAGCGAACGCTTGAATCAACTGGGTGACTTGCAGCAAAAGTTCGAGCAGGAGGGCGGGTTCAGTTTTGAACACGATGTGGAGACCATCCTGCACGGGCTGGGGTTTGAACCGGCGCGGCACAGGGAGTTGATCAAGTACTTTTCCGGCGGTGAGCGCAACCGGGCCGGATTGGCACGGGCGCTGGCGGGAAAGGGGAATTTGATGCTTCTCGATGAGCCGACCAACCATCTCGATATCGAGTCCACGCGTTGGCTGGAAGAGTACCTGCAAGCGACCGAACGCAGTTTTGTTGTTGTGTCGCATGATCGTTCGTTCCTGGCCGCTGCCACCGTAGAGATTTGGGAGTTGCGCTTCGGCAAGCTGGAATTCTACAGTGGAGGTCTGGAAAAGTATCTGACCGAAAGAGCCGCCCGGCGGACGCAGCACCAACATCGCTACCGTCATCAGCAGGAAGAAATTAAACGGCTGGAAGAGTTCGTGCGCCGTCACATGGCTGGACAGAAAACCAAACAGGCGCAATCGAAACTCAAGTATCTGGGCCGCATCAAGAGACTCGATCCCCCTCGTGGTGACGGCCGGGCAGCCAGAATCAATGTAACTTCGTCCGGGCGGTCGTGGGCGCATCTGCTGGCGGTCAGCGATCTGTCGCTTGGGTATGGCGCCAACATTGTAGTCCGGAGCCTGTCTTTCGATGTCTACCGCGGCGACAAGCTGGGTATCATCGGTCGCAACGGTTCCGGCAAGTCCACCCTGTTAAAGACGTTGGTGGGGCAGTTGGCGCCGGTCAGGGGAGAAATTCGCCTGGGCCATCAGGTCGAGGTGGCCTATTTCGATCAGGAACTGTCCGACCTCAATCCCGAATCGACCGTTCTGGACTCGCTGTGGGAGATGGACCCCCAAGCCGTGGTTGGAAAGATTCGTTCCTACCTGGCCCGCTTCGGGTTTTCCGATGAGGACCCGTTCAAACTTGTCTCCAGCCTGTCAGGCGGCGAAAAGACCAAACTGTCGCTGGCGCGGCTGTTGTACCATCCGGCCAATTTCATCATCTTCGATGAGCCGACCAACCATCTCGACATGGATTCGCGCGAACGTTTGGAGGAAGCGCTGATTGAGTACGACGGCAGTTGCCTGATCGTCAGCCACGATCGCTATTTTCTCGACAAAGTGGTGGGACGGGTTTTGTACCTCAAGGACGGCGCCGCCACTATGTACGACGGCAACTATGCCTACTTCCGAGAGAAAACCGAAGCAGTCGAAGAGACCCCGACGACGCGGCCGGTGAAATCCAAAGAGGCCTACCTTGCTTTCAAGGAAAAATCAAAGCAGCGCGGACGCCACAAAAAGGCGCTCCAGGCGACTCGCAATGAGATAGCCGGCCATGAGAGCGAATTGGAGAATCTTCATCGCGCTATCGAAAACGAAATCGCGCCGGAGGACTGGGAACGCCTCAACGCTTCGACCGTTCGCAAAAAGAAACTTGAAGAACAGTTGCTCGGACTCTACGCACGGCTTGAGGAACTTGAGGGGGTCGACCTTGATTAAGCTGCTTGCGATGTCCGGTTCGCCGGTAGAGGACTCATCGACCGATTTTATACTCAATCGGATTGCTGGTGCTGTGGTCGAGACACTGGGTGGAGAAGATCGAGTACAAAGAACGAAGGTCCGCCTGAACGACCTGACCTACATTCCCTGTCAGGCGTGCGGCGAATCACCCGCGCCGAAGTATTGCCTTTTTGACGATGATCTGACGTCGGTGTACCAGGCGTTGGTTGAGTGCGATTGCCTGCTGTTCGGCTCGCCGCTTTATTTCGACTCGGTAAGTGCTCAGGCCAAGATGTTCATCGATCGCTGCAACTGTTTTTGCCCGCCCGACTACGAAAACGTAGATCCGGATCATTATTTCCTGAGGCGACTGATTCGCTCCCGGCCGGGGGCGATGGTTTTAGTGGGTGGGGAGCGGGGTTGGTTCGAGGGAGCGCGAAGAGTGATCGCCGGTTTTTTTGAGTGGATCAATATAGTCAACGAGGGAATGCTCATCTATCATTCAGGTGACTTTACCAGAGCCGGAACGGCCAAGGACGATCCCACCGTCCTTCAGCAGGCCGACGAACTGGGAAAACAACTGGCGCAGAAAATTCTGGACTCCTGCAAAGAGAGCAGCACCGACCTTTCACCAGACGTTTGAGCGAGTGGAATGCCATGCCTATAAATGATTCCGAACTTCTGAAATACTATCGCAACCGCGCGCCTGAATATGAGCAGATTTACTACCGTGACGCACCCCAGCGTCGGGCTGAACTATCGGCTGAGGCGGACCGGTTGCAGCAGCTTACCGCGGGCAAGAAAGTGCTTGACCTCGCTTGCGGCACCGGTTATTGGCTTCAGAGAATGTCTCAGACGGCTGCAGGCATTGTGGCCGCCGACATCTCACCTGAGATGATCCGGGAAGCGCGACGCAAGAGTTATGGCTGTGCGGTCGATTTCATCCAGGCAGACTTGAACCAGGTGCCTTTGGTCGGCGGTGGCTTCGATGTGGTTGCGCTTGGCTTTTGGTTCTCGCACCACCCGTTGCAGGACTATGACCGGCTTTTTGACACTATTAAAGAGTTATCGGCGCCACACGGTGTGATCTGGATGATCGACAACAACCCGCCCGCCGAGGGTCTCAGCCACAACTCGGTCGGCACCGATGCGCACGGCAACAACCTGATCAAAAGGCGGCTTGACTCCGGCCCCGAGTATCTGATTATCAAGAACTACTTCGATGAGCCCCAACTCCGGACGGTTTTTGCCGAGCGTTTTCGGATCGAGCGCCTCACCTACGGCGTCTGCTACTGGTCGGTGGTCCTGGAAACCCGGTAGACTGACACCGTGGCCAGAATGTCGAAACCTGCCCCTCGACTGCGCTCGGGGCGATCCTTTGGATCAGGGGTTTGATCTTCCCCCAAAAAGGTGGACACTTTTTGAAGGTCGTGTTAAGTTGGCTTTGGAGGTGTTCATTATGTCTCGTCGTAATTTTGACCGGGATTTCAAGCTTTCGGCTGTGAAGATGGCCGAGAGTTCAGA
>JAUWMW010000176.1 GCA_030612965.1 bacterium | reverse complement strand
ATAACTCTGAACGAAGCTATCGAGCACTCCATATTCACTCTGCCGACCACCAGCAGTACGGACTTTGGATTCCCCGAGGGAGTCGACTCGGTGGTTGTGCAGTTTGTATACCATGCCGGACACATCAGACTGCCTGTCGTTGTGAATGGGTCGGTCAAGGCCTGGATGATTCTGGATAGCGGTGCTTCGGGCAATATCCTCAACAAGTCGCTGGCCGACCGGTTCGACCTTGAGGTGGTGGGAAAGATGGCCGCCAAGGGCATCGGCGCCTATGAGGAAGTCGAAATGGTGCGGGTCGATTCGATCAGTATCTCGTCGCTGGTTCTGCGCGATCAAGTGGCGGGCTCGCTGGACCTTTCGACTATCTCCTCAACCGGTCCCGACGGCGATCCTTTCGGCGGACTGCTGGGATATGATTTCCTGTCGCGCTTCCCTATCCTGATAGACTATCGGGACTCCACCCTGACTGTATACAATCCCGAGACATTCGAACCCGCCGGCGGCGGCGCGGAGGTGGATTTCTTCCTCACCATGAAAGTCCCGACCGTGCGCGGAGAACTCAACGGATTGCCCGGAGATTTCATCGTCGACCTGGGCAACGCTTTTGGACTGGTCGTACACAACTCATTTGCAGAAGCTCACAACCTGGACATGCTTCTGGACCATGTCGATACCATCCCGCTGTCGATGGGCGGCGTGGGAGGGATGATCTCCGGACGGACGGCTTATGCCGCGTCGTTTCGCATGGGCGAGGTGTTGATTCAATCCTTGCGGGTGCTGATGCCTGACTCGGGACAGGGCCTGGCCGGTTCCGAAGAACTGGCCGGTAACATAGGTAACCTGGTGCTCGAGAACTTCAAAATCCTGCTTGACTATGCGGGCAGTAGACTCATTTTCTATCAGGCCGATAGAACAGACATGGAGTCTGGTGAAAGCAATGATGCCAAGTAAGACTCAGAAGGTGATTCAATGACCATACAGAGAACGATGGGGGCGGGACTAATTCTGACAAGCTTGGTTCTGCTTAGTTTTTCGGCCGCGGAAATCCGCGCGTCCTCGGCGGATGATTCCGCCGAACTGTTCCCCAACCAACATCAGGCCGGCTTCCGCATCGGCGTCTGGAACAACCGGGGCGACACCCCGCCCGCATCCGGGCAGGTGAATGAGACCGGGGAATTCAAGACCAATATCCACGGTTCGTCAGCCTATGTCGAGGGTTACTTCGGGTACCGTCTCTCGAGTTGGGCCATGGCTGAATTGTCATTGGGCACGGTCAATCGTGGTAGTGTCAGCATCAGCGACCTGGGCGCCTCGGATGTCGGCAACCTGATCATCTACCCGATCGTCACGCAACTCAAATTCTACACCGGACGGCTGCCCGGCACGAAGCTCTACCCGTTTGGAATCATCGGCGGAGGACTGTACTACGGCCGGCGCAACGTCCAGTTCACCAACTCGCAAAGCTACTACTCCAACTGGGAGGAGGAATCGGCCACCGACTTCAACTATGTGGTCGGCGGCGGAATCGATTGGCCGGTAGCTTCCCAGATCGGGCTGGAACTGTGCGCCAAGTATATGCCGATGAATCTGTCGCTGGTGACTATTGAAAAGCAGGACGCGCTTGCATTTACGGTCGGCGTCAAATATCTTTACAGTCGCAAGTAAGGAAACTGTTACGGTTATTGGAGGATCGGATGAAAGTAGGGATTAACGGATTTGGAAGAATCGGCCGACTGGTGTTCCGGGCGGCCAAGGGCACCGACATCGAATTTGTCGGAATCAACGATATCACCGACGCCAAAACCCTGGCGCACCTTCTGAAATACGATTCGGTGCACGGACGTTTCCAGGGCGAAGTGTCGTGCAGTGACAACGAGATCGTCGTTGACGGCAAGGCGATACCAATATCGGCCGAGCGTGACCCGGCCAAACTTCCCTGGAAAGCACTCGGCGCCGACATAGTTCTGGAATGCACGGGTCTGTTTCGCTCCAGGGAGGATGCAGGAAAGCACATTACCGCCGGCGCCAAAAAGGTACTCATCTCGGCTCCGGCCAAGGGGCACGACGGTACTTTCATCCCCGGTGTCAACTGCAAAGGGTACGACAAGAACAAGCACCACATTATCTCGATAGGTTCCTGCACCACCAACTGTCTGGCCCCGGTGGCGAAGGTGCTCCTGGATAACTTTGGGATCGTCAAGGGCTTCATGACGACGATCCATTCCTATACTATGGATCAGCGGACGCTTGACGCGCCGCACAAAGACCTCAGGCGGGCACGAGCGGCGGCAGTATCAATGATTCCAACCACTACCGGAGCAGCCAAGGCCATAGCCGAAGTTATCCCGGAGCTTAAGGGGAAGATGGACGGTTGTGCTATCCGTGTGCCCACGCCGGATGGATCAATGGTCGACCTGGCGGTGATTCTCGAAAAAGAAACCACTGCTGAGGAGATTAACGCCGCCATGAAGAAAGCGGCTGCAACCGACGGGCTGGCCAGGGCGCTCGAGTACTGTGAGGACCCGATTGTCTCCTGCGATATCGTCGGCAACCCGCACGGCTCAATTCTTGATTCCGGCATGACTGCTGCTCAGGGCAATTTCGCCAAAGTGTTCAGTTGGTATGATAACGAATGGGGTTTCTGCAACCGCATGATCGATATGATGAAGATCATGCTGTGATGATCGCATCTAATTAGGAAAGATTACATGAACAAAGTCACTGTTGCCGACATCAACTTCCGAAATCGCAAGGTTCTGGTGCGGGTCGATTTCAACGTGCCGCTGAACGACAAACAGCAGATCACCGATGACCGTCGGATCCGCGCCGCACTGCCTACTATCAGAAAGATCCTTGACGACGGCGGCACGGTCATCGCCTGTTCCCACCTGGGGCGGCCAAAGGGGAAGTTCGTGCCGGAGATGTCGCTACGCCCTGCTGCCGAACTGTTATCGGATCTGCTGGGCCGGGAGGTGCGGTTTGCCGAAGACTGCATCGGTCCTGAGGCGTCCAATCTGATCGACAAGCTGTCCGCCGGCGATTGCGTTCTTCTGGAGAACCTGCGATTCCATGCTGAAGAGACCGCCAACGATCCGGAGTTCGCTCGCAAGTTGGCGTCGCTGGGAGATATCTATGTCAACGATGCTTTCGGCTCAGCGCACCGTGCGCACGCCTCGACCGAGGGTGTGACAGCACACATCAGTCAGGCTGTGGCCGGTTATCTGATGGAGAAGGAACTCCAGTATCTCGATCGTGCCCTGGCTGATCCCAAACGGCCGTTTGTGGCTATCTTGGGTGGCGCCAAGATCACCGGCAAAATCGATGTTATCCGTAACCTGATGGACAAGGTTGATAAATTGCTGATCGGTGGCGGGATGGTGTTCACCTTTGCCAGAGCGATGGGGTACCCAATTGGTGACTCGCTGCTGGAGGAAGACAAAGTAGACCTCGCCCGAGAGTTGGTAGCAGCGGTCAAGAATTCACGCGCCCAGTTGATTTTCCCCACCGACGTCGTAGTGGCAGCCGAGAACACGGACACCGCAGAGGCGCAGGTGGTGGCCATCGACAAGATTCCCGACGGCATGAAAGGGCTCGATATCGGACCGGCCACGATCAAGTTATTCAGTGAAGCCTTAGCCGACGCCGGTACCGTGGTCTGGAATGGCCCGATGGGCGTGTTTGAGACCAAACAGTTCGCTGAAGGCACCTTTGCGATGGCTCGACTGCTGGCTCAGTTGACTGAGAAGGGGACGATCACTATTGTCGGCGGCGGTGACTCAGCGGCAGCGGTGGCTCAAGCCGGGTTGGAAAAAAGGCTCAGCCATATTTCAACCGGCGGCGGTGCCTCACTGGAGTTTCTCGAAGGCAAAAGCTTGCCCGGAGTCGAGGCGCTTACCGACCAGTCTACAGCGAAGGTGGTCTGATATGCGCCCCGTGATTATCGCCGGCAACTGGAAACTAAACGGCGCCATTCCCGAAACTGAGGCTCTGATCAAGGGTCTTCTGGACGGGGATTCGAATAATGAGGCGGCAACAGTGGTTGTCTGCCCGCCGTATCCGTCGCTGAGTTATGCTCACCAGATGGTGAGCGGAACCCATATTGCCCTCGGCGCCCAGGATATGTCGCAGCATGACAAGGGAGCCTACACCGGCGAGGTCTCGGCTGAGATGCTCTTGACAGTCGGGGTCAAGTATGTTATACTTGGTCACTCCGAGCGGCGGCAATACCACGCTGAGACCGATCAGTTGGTCAACGCCAAAGCCAAAGCGGCTCTCGCAGCCGGGCTGATCCCGATCATCTGTGTCGGCGAAACCCTGACCGAGCGAGAAGCTGAGCGTACGGAGGAGGTCGTGGGCGGTCAGTTGGACGGTGCTCTCGCCGGTTTGATGACCGATCAGCTTAGGTTGACGGTGCTGGCTTACGAGCCGATCTGGGCGATTGGTACCGGTAAGACCGCGACGCCTGAGATGGCTCAGGCGGTGCATAAGTTTCTCAGGGACAGGCTGGCTCAAAACGATCCGGCCGCCGCTGAAGTAGTACCGATCCTTTATGGCGGATCAGTGAAACCTGGCAATGCTCGCGAACTGCTAAGTCAGCCGGATATCGATGGCGCCCTGGTGGGCGGAGCATCGCTGAAAGCTGAAGATTTTGTCGGGATAATAAATGCTGTTTGACTGGAGGTAAGAGTTTGTTTGTTGCCTGGGTAGTTTTTCATGTTCTGATCTGTGTCACGCTGGTATTGGTAGTGCTGATGCAGTCTAGTAAGGGCGAAGGGTTGGCTGGTTCGGCCTTCGGTGGCGGCGGCGGCGGTTTGGGCGGAGCCGTGTTCGGGGGACGTGGTGCGGCCTCGTTTTTGTCAAAATCAACATCGTACTTGGCAGTGATCTTCATGCTGAACTGCGGCGCACTGGCTTTTATGTCGTCATCGTCGCGCCAGGTCGCTAGCGGACCCGGCGATGAACCGGGTACTTCGGTTGTTACGGAGCAGGCTCAGCGTGAAATGGAGCAGGCTCGACAGCAACAGCAACAGCAGTTACTGGACGACTCTACTGCGCCGTTTCAGGTAACACCGACCGACCAGGCGCCT
>JAUWMW010000312.1 GCA_030612965.1 bacterium | reverse complement strand
GGAGTCGAAGGGCGGCATCTTTTTGTTGTCACCCGGTCATCGTTGGGCTATCTACCTTCCATGAAACAGCCGACTCTGCTCAACTGGATGGATTTGTCACAAGCCGCTTTCCGGCAAAACATCAGCTCGCTGTCCGCGCTTGCGGGTGGCCGCACACTGGCTATCTGTGTCAAAGCCAACGCTTATGGACACGGTCTGCCGGAGGTGACGCGGATGTTGATCGACCGACCCGAGGTGGAGTATGTCACGGTCCATAGTCTGGATGAAGCGCTGGTCGTCCGTGAGTCCGGCTGGACGAAGCCGGTCATGGTCCTCGGGCCAATCTCACCGTCCAGTCTGGGGGCAGTACTAGAGCACGATCTCGAACCGATGATTTTCGACAGACCCAGTCTGACTCTTCTGGGGAAGCTATCCGAGAAGAACAAGTGCTCTGTCAAAACGCACCTCAAGCTCGAGACCGGCACCAATCGGCAGGGCATAACTGAAAACGACCTGCCCGCCCTGGCGTCGGTTTATCAGAAATATCCGGGTCTCGGTCGACCGCATGCCGCGGCTATGCATTTTGCCAATATCGAGGACACCACTTCTCATGAATACGCCGAATCTCAACTAAAGACCTTCCGTCGGTTGGTGCGCCGGATGAGCGCGCTGAAAATCAAACCGCGCCTTTTGCACACCGCCTGCTCGGCGGCTTTGATCCTGTTTGACAAGACCCGCCTCGACCTGGTCCGGCCGGGTATCGCCGCCTATGGACACTGGCCATCCAAAGAGACCTATCTTTCGTATCGCCTGCAGGGCGGCAGCAACGATCTGTTCAAGCCGGTGCTGAGCTGGCGTACCCGCGTGACTCAACTCAAACAGGTCCCGGCTGATTCGTTTATCGGCTACGGCTGCACTTATCGTACGACGGCGCCCGCGAAGTTGGCGGTATTGCCGGTCGGATACGCCGATGGCTACGACCGTAAGCTTTCCAACCTGGCCTACGTGCTCATCAAAGGTCGGCGCGCTCCGGTGCGGGGACGTATCTGCATGAACCTGATGATGGTGGACGTTACCGATATCAAAGGGGTGCGCCTGGGTGAGGAAGTAACCTTGCTCGGTCGCGATGGCGATGAAACACTCACCGCCGAGCAGTTGGCCGCCTGGGCCGGGTCGATCAACTATGAGACCCTCGCCCGCCTTTCGCCGTTGATCCCGCGAGTGGTGTCATAGAGGGCACGGTGCACAGTCATATTTCGACGACGTGTGAATCTATCGCATCGGACTGTACGTACGGATGGATATAAGGAGGACCGTATGAGCACCACGCGATCATCAACGAATGACGGCATTGCCACTCTCACCCTGGCGCGCGACAAGGTCAACGCCATCAACGAAACGCTGATTGACGATATCAACAGCGAATTGGATAATCTGGAAGCAGACACAGATATCGATGCCATTGTACTGACCGGACGCGAGAAGTTCTTCTCGTTCGGGTTTGACGTGCCGGAGTTGTTGTCGTTGCCTGAGGAGGGGCTGAGGCGCTTTTTGACCAAACACACGGCGCTGCTGTTGCGCTTGTTCACCTTCAGCAAACCGCTCATTGCAGCGGTCAACGGTCATGCCACCGCCGGCGGGTGCATGTTGATGCTGGCGTGCGATTCCCGGGTGGCGGCGGAGGGTCGCGCAAAGATCGGCCTCAACGAGATCGACCTGGGCGTATCGGTGTTCGGCGGATCCGCCGAGATGCTGCGCTTTTGGGTCGGCAATCGCAACGCCGAAATCATTCTCAACGAAGGGACTCTGTATTCGGTCGACAAGGCAGCGAATCTTGGTATGATCGATGCGTTAGTCCCACCTGAGAACCTGATGTCAGTCGCAACGGCCAAAGCGAAAGAGTTTGGTGGCAAACCAAAAGCCGCTTACCGGGCGATCAAGAAGCTGATGCGGGGGCGGCTCGCCGCTTCAATCTCAAAAGGGGAGCAGGAAGCTCTGGACGCCTTTATCGAAACGTGGCACACACCGGACGCGCAGAAGAGCCTGTCTACTCTCAAGATTCGCGGGTGAGTCTTGCAGGCGCGCCTGTTCTTCGCGCTTCGCGCGCGGCTCGGTTCGGGGTGATAACTCGTCGATTCTGTCACCCCCGCGAAGGCGGGGGTCCATCTTCAGTTCCATGGAGGAACGGAGGGATTCCCGCGTGCGCGGGAATGACAAGCTTGACCTTCCCGGCTGTAATATTCTTGCACAATTCGCCGATATAATGTAGATAAGAGTACCGATTGGTGAGGACCGGCTACCATGCGAGTTATGTTTACGTTTTCCAAACTGACCGGCTCCCATCGATAAGGGGTATTGAGAGATTATGAAAAAACCAAATAGTAATCGTCCTGGCACTGGCATCAGAGAGCCCAACAAAAACAGTCAACCATCAGACCACAAGGCAA
>JAUWMW010000123.1 GCA_030612965.1 bacterium | reverse complement strand
GGTTACAGATTGTGGCAAAGTCGACGACTGTATTTCTGATCGGATTTTCGGGCTGCGGCAAGTCGACTATCGGGCCGCAACTCGCCCGGAGGCTCAAGGCGCGCTTTTACGACACCGATGCAATGATTGAGCAACAGACGGTGCGAAAAATTAACGAGATATTCCGCGACCATGGCGAGGCGGCATTCCGTGCTCTGGAGTCGGAGACGATTCGGCGACTGGTGAGCCGGTCGCAACGTAAAGTGATCGCACTCGGCGGCGGCGCTTTCAGCAATCGCACCAACCGGGTTCTGATCAAGAAGAGCGGCGTGGCTGTTTACCTGAGTTGCCCGGTGCGTGAACTGTACCGGCGACTGCGACACCTGAGCGACCGTCCTTTGCTCGATGGCCGACCGGCGGCGGGTGAAACAATGCGGCAGGCCAAACTAAGAAGGATCGCCAACCTGTTGGAAAACCGAAAAGACGCATATCGACAGGCGCACCTCAGAGTATCGACCGCCGACAAGACAGTCGCAGAATGTGTTGCCCAAGTGTATCGAAAGGTCATGCAGTATGCCTGATTTGCGTGTCAGACTCTCAAGCGGTAGCTACCCAATCGTAGTGACATCAAATGATTCCCGCCGACTGCCGACACTACTGGCTCAAGCGACCACGAGCGGTCGGATGTTCGTATTCTACGACGCACAATTTTATGCTCTGCATGGTTCCACTTTGCGGCCACTGTTGAAAGCACGGGGACGTGAGGTGATTGAGATGGTGCTCCCGCGCGGCGAACAAAGTAAGACCCGTGCCACTCTGGAACGGATATACGCTTTCTTACTGAGCGAACGCATAAGTCGTGATGACTTCGTTCTGGCCGTTGGTGGTGGCGTAACCTCCGATCTGGTCGGGTATGCAGCGGCGACCACTCTGCGCGGCATTGCCTGGGGCGTTGTTCCCACGACGTTGCTCGGCATGGTCGATGCGGCTATCGGCGGCAAGACCGGGATCAATCATCGCCTTGGCAAGAACCTGATCGGCGCTTTCTGGCATCCTCGGTTTGTTTATATCGACACCTTGTGGGTCAATACTTTGGATCGCCGTCAGTTGACGGCCGGAATAGGGGAGGTCGTCAAGTACGCCGGGCTGGAGGGTGAACCGATGATGTCCACGCTCCAGCGGTACTTGTCGAGCCCTTGGCAACGTATCCTTACGAAGCTGGTGAGACAATCGGCGGCCTGCAAAGCCAGGATCGTGACTCTTGACGAACGCGAGAAAAACATCCGCATGTTTCTCAACCTCGGGCATACCTTTGGCCATGCCCTGGAACACGCGGCAGGATACGGACGGCTGCTGCATGGCGAGGCGGTTCTGCTCGGTCTGTGGGCGGCGGTGCGGTTAAGTGTGCATCTCAAGCCGTCGCGAGCCAAACGTTTGAACGCCTATCAGGACATTGTCGAGACATTGTTGCCGAGAATCCCGCGCGTAAGGATCGACCTCGCCCGAGTGTTGACGGCTATGAGCTACGATAAGAAGCGTTCGGGCCGGCAGGTGAGATTTGTCTTGCTGGACCGTCCGGGAAAAGTGTTTATTGCCGATAACGTTCCTGGAAGAACGATCCGCGACACTGTCAAGCGGACACTGGCGGTTTATGACCGCCTCGGAGGCAAGGATGCATAGAATTCTGATCGTCAATGGACCCAATCTGAACCTGCTCGGCCAACGCGAGCCCGAGACGTATGGCTCTGAGTCGCTGGATAAGATTAACGAGCGACTAACTGCACACGCCGGACAACTCGGTCTTGATGTTTCGTTTTTCCAGTCGAACTCCGAGGGAGAAATCATTGACTACCTGCACCGCGAAGGATTTGAGGCTGACGGGCTAATCATCAACCCCGGAGCGTTCACGCATTATAGTTATGCCATTCGCGACGCTATCGTTGCGGTGAATCTCCGCGCTGTGGAGGTGCATCTCTCCAATATCTACAGTCGGGAGGAGTTTCGTCACAAGTCGGTGATAGCTCCGGTTTGTCGGGGGTATATTGTCGGCTTCGGAGCCGAGGGATATTTCATGGCACTCTCGTTTTTCGGCAAGGCGAAGGGAGACATCTGATGCGCCATTTGGCTGTGACGATTCTGGTCGGGCTGGTGATGGTCTGTTACCTCGGTGCCTGTAAAGAAGAGCAACTATCCAGGCAGAGCGTCATAACGGTGTTGGACTCGCTGGAGCACAAACTGGAGTGGTTGGACTATCGGTTGGCGACCGAGCGCTGGGACTATTTCACGGCAGGCGAGTCGGATTCATTGGAGTTCTTTGAGCAGCTTTACAACCACGTGCTTACTGATGCGCAGGATTACGACCTGCTGCGACGAGGAAACAAGCTGCTCACGGAGGAGTCCGACCAGCGTCGGGCCGAGTTAATCTTGTCTCGAATGCAGGTGGGACGGATAGAGTCGCAACCGGAAGTGATCGCATTGCGCCGATCTTTTGACAAACCGCACATCGCGGCGGACGGAATCATCGGTTTGATGTTGGACGGTTCGAGCAAGGGTGCCTTGAATGTGGATCCACGATTGGCCGACGCCATGGGTCGGTTGATCAGACTACGAAACCAACTGGCCCGCCGCGAAGGCTTCAACAGCTTCTTTGCGCTATCCATGAAGAGTCAGGGATTGGATGTCGGTGAATATCTAAGTCTGTTGGAACGGCTCGATAAGGCCAGCCTTTCTCGCTATCGTCAGGTACTTGACAGCATGGCGCTGAAACCGGGTGGTTCCGGCGTGACAATTGGGGATCTGTCCAGACTGCTTGATCCCTTTCGTCCAACAAATGTCGCACAGTTCCTGCCGATGGATTCTCAACTAACTTTCGTGAAGCGAAGCCTGGCAGCTATTGGCTTTGACCTGAATCGGTTGCCCATCTATTTTCAGCCCCGACAAGACAGTAAGGCAGGGACGCCACTCCAATGTCTACCGATTAAGCCCCCCTACGATGTTCGCATATGGGGTGATCGTTCCAGCGGTATGAATGGGACGCGCGAGCTGATGCGCCAGGTCGGCCACGCTCTGCACTGGACCCATACAGCCCAGGAACAGGCGCTGTTTGGCTCCACATTGCATCCTGTCTGGTGTGAGAGTGTCGCCCAGGTGTTTGCCTATATGTGCGAAGAGTCGATGTGGCTGGAGAATTATGCGCGCGTTCCAGCGCCAATGGTTGCTCAGTACCGACGCGGGCAACAGGATGTCGAGGTTGTTCGACTTCGCTGGATGCTGACGCACTTGATGTTTGAGTACGAGGCATACACCGGCTCCGATCGCGATTTTGACAAGCTTTACCGGGATATGATCGAGAAATTCTTGTTGGTGTCACGTCACGACGAGGCCGGCTACTGGGCGACGGTTGGGGAGTATGCTTCAAATCCGGTGCGATTGCACTGCGCACTTTTCGGTAAGATAGTGGCGGCGCAGACGTTGGCTTACCTGGACAAGCAGTACGGGGGTCTGATCGACAACCCCGATGCCTACTCGTTTCTGGTCCAGAACTACATGCGTTTCGGCAGTCGCTATCCGTGGCAGGATTTGTTGCAGCGCGGCACGGGGGAGAACCTGAACTCGGGATACTATCTCGCTCGGCTGGGATTGTAGGGCGTCAGAACCCGAGTGTGAAGACCAGATCCAACCCGATCCAGACTACATCGAACGGCGCGTCATCCCAAGGTAGGAGCGGTACGCGACTGATGTCGTGCCCCCTTGTGAAGACTACTTGCAATAGATTTCCCAGCGAGCGGCGGTGGTCGGCCCGGTGGCCCGCACCTCACCGACCGCCAGTCGAACATGGTTGTGCGATCCCAATTCATGATCGGATGCGTTAAACGACGTTCTCCCGAATTCTGATCTGACGCAGAACGAAGACCTGCTGTCGGGTGAAAAACGGTATGCCAGAGTACCCGCCAACGAGCGATATGTGATAGGAGCTAGCAAGTCCGTCGGAGCAGTTTTCGCGCCGTATTCCACACTTAACCCGACAGCGATAGGCTTGGTGAGTGAGTATTCAGTCAGAATCCCCAAGCCGAATATGAGCTTCTCATAGAAGCCGCCGTCCCGCTCGCTGATTTCGTCGGCAAAACCGCCAGAAACCAGCCCACCGTTGACCCGTACGCCTGCAAGATACTTAGTCCTGCGGATTTCAAACTTCTTCTCCGAAGGTTTGGAGAGTCGGGGACGACCGGCTTCGGACTGCCCAGCGACAAATAGAATGGCAAGCAATGTCATCAATACAAATCGAACTGGACCGTTACGCATCGTTTCCTCCTTCGTGGGTTGCACCTTAAAGTCATGTGCGGGTACACGAATATCACATGGCGTGATCCATAACGCAAGTCGAAACTGAATTCAGCCATCCAACTGCTCAGTGAAATAGCTTGTCGTCCTGCCGTGTGCCGCTTAGTTTGAGGTCCATGAATGCGACGAACTCAAGTAATACCGACAACGTAACCAGCGGGCCGATCACCCGCACTGTGTTTTCGCTGGCCTTGCCGGTGGTGCTGGCGATGCTGATGGAGTTCGCCCTGGCCAGCACCGACTATTTCTGGGTGGGTAAACTGGGCGCCACCGCGCAGGATGCGGTCACCTCATCGATGGTCGTGATCTGGACTATCTTCGCCGCGATTTCCATTATCAGTGTCGGCGTCACGGCGTTGGTCTCACGCTATGTCGGCGCCAAAGACCTCGATAAAGTAGTCCACTACATCCGTCAGGGCATAACCATGGCGGTTGGGATGGCGCTGGTTTTCACGACCGTGGGCTACCTGCTCACGCCGGCCATGCTCGGCTTTATGGATACGAGCGAAGCCACCATGGTTCACGCTGTGCCGTACCTGCGGATATTTTTCCTTTCATCGATAGCCTTTTTCTTGACGGATACCGTGTACGCCATTTTTCGCGCCTCCGGTGATACCCGCACGCCGACCAAAGTCAGCGTGGTAGTTGTACTGTTGAACATGACTCTTGATCCGCTGTTGATATTCGGGTGGGGACCGGTTCCTTCGCTGGGTGTAGCGGGGGCCAGTCTGGCCTCGGCCATCGCCCTGGGGATCGGAGCGACTACGATCATCGTCAGGATGCTCAGGGGCGGACTCGGTTATCGTGTCACCGGTCTGATCTCCGGAAGACCGCGTTTAGCGAGCATGTTGAAAATCGGCCGCATCGGACTGCCGATGAGCACTCAGCAGTTTGTGTTCATTTTTGTTTACTGGTTCCTGATCAAGATTGTACACGAGTTTGGTGAGACTGCCGCAGCCGCCATGGGGATCGGCAATCGCATGGAGTCGTTTTCGTACCTGACCTGTTACGGCTTCTCAGTTGCCGCCGCAACGATGGTTGGTCAAAACTTAGGGGCGAAGCAGCCCGACCGAGCTGCCCGTTGTGCCTGGGGTGCAACCAGCGCAGCGGTAGGGATTACATTTATCATATCTCTGCTGTTTATCCTGATCCCGGAACTGATTGCATCGATCTTCACCGACGACCCGGTGGTGCTCACGATCGCGGTTGATTACCTGATCATCCTCGGCCTCTCGCAGATTGCTATGGCTTTTGAAATCGTACTTGAGGGCGCTTTCGGCGGCGCCGGCGACACCGTGCCGCCAATGGTTGTGATGATCCCCGGCTCGGCCATTCGTATCCCCCTGGCCTACTACTTGGTCTACAATCTCGGCTGGGGTATCAACGGTGTCTGGTGGACACTCACGATAACTTCGGCTCTGAAAGCGATCGTGTTGGCGTATTGGTTCAGACGGGGGAAGTGGAAGCTCAAAGAGGTGTGAGCGTCGCGCATAGACGGCAACAAGTTGTTGATTCAGAGGGAAGGACAACGATATATTGCTTCCAAAGCATGTCCTGAGTGAGGATGAATATGGCCGAGAAGTTCGTACGTTTTGAGAATCCGGACACACGACTAATCGAGTATGGACGCATTGAGGGTGATCGGGTTTTGCTCCTGAAGCACGCCCCGTGGCGTTCTACTGATACAACGGGGGAGACTTTCAAGCTTGAAAGCGTTACTCTGAAGGCACCCGTGGAACCCCCCAAGATCGTCTGCATCGGTCTCAACTATCATGCCCACGTGCAGGCATCGCAGTCGGCCGATGAGGCGCCGGAGTATCCGCTGATATTCCTGAAACCGCCGTCATCGGTAATTGGACCGGATGAACAGATCGTTCACCCATTGGTGTCGGAGCGGGTCGATTACGAGGCCGAACTCGGTGTCGTGATCGGTCATGCGGCCAGAAACGTGCCGCGTGAGAAGGCCGACGAATACATCTTCGGATTGACCTGCGTCAACGACGTCACCGCGCGCGATCTGCAAAAGAAAGATGGTCAGTGGAGCCGGGCCAAAGGGTTCGACACTTTTTGTCCCGTCGGTCCCTGGATCGTAACCGGGGTCGACTACAAGGATGTGCTGGTTGAGGGAATTCTCAATGACGAGGTGAAGCAGTCCGGCCGGACCTCGCTGATGATTTTCGATGTGCCGTTCTTGGTAAGCTATGTGTCGTCTATCATGACGTTGTACCCCGGTGATCTGATCTCGACCGGCACCCCGGCGGGCATCGCACCGATGAAGCCGGGGGATAAGATTGAAGTACGCGTCGAGAATGTCGGCTCGTTGGTCAACTATATGGCGGCGGCGGAGTAGCGCCTGATGACATTTGTCTGCCGACGGAGGTTATTCGACTTTGATGGTGAACAAAGATCGCTCGGCAGTGTAAGACTGTTGGAGAGGTGAGGCAGGAAAGCGGTGGACGATCGATATTGGAACCACACATGACTGAGCGGCTGTACTATCACGATTCGAATCTTTTGGAGTTCGAGGCGACCATTGT
>JAUWMW010000274.1 GCA_030612965.1 bacterium | reverse complement strand
AGCATCATCGCCGCCGACAGAATCAGTGAGCCGGGGTTGATGACGTCTTTGTCGGCATACTTCGGCGCGGTGCCATGCGTAGCCTCGAACAGACCGATGTAGTCACCGATGTTGGCGCCGGGCGCCATACCCAGTCCGCCTGTCTGCGCGGCGCAGGCGTCGGAGAGGTAGTCGCCGTTGAGATTCGGCGTAGCGAGGACGTCGTACTCGTTGGGACGCGTCAGCACCTGCTGGAACATCGAGTCGGCGATGCGGTCCTTGATGAGGATCTTGCCCTTCGGCATTTTCCCTTTGAACCTGGACCACAACTCGTCCTCGGTCACTACCTTGTTACGAAATTCAGTGGTAGCTACCTGGTAACCCCAGTCGCGGAAGGCACCTTCAGTGTACTTCATGATGTTGCCCTTGTGCACGAACGTCACCGATGAGCGCTTCTTGTCGATGGCGAACTGGATCGCCTTGCGCACGAGCCGTTTGGTGCCGGTTACTGAGATCGGCTTGATACCCACCCCGGAGTCGGCGCGGATGCTGGTCTTCATCGACTTATTCAGCCAGTTGATGACCTTCTTGACCTCTTTGGAGCCCTTCTTCCACTCGATCCCGGCGTAAACATCCTCGGTGTTCTCACGGTAGATGACTACGTTGAGTCTCTCCGGATGCACCACCGGTGAGCCGACTCCCTTGAACCAGCGCACCGGACGGACACAGGCGTACAGGTTGAGCACCTGGCGCAGCGTCACGTTAAGCGAGCGGAAACCGCCGCCGATCGGAGTGGTCAACGGACCCTTGAGAGCCACCTTGTACTGCTTGATGGCGTCGAAGGTTTCCTGAGGCATCCACTCGCCGTAGAGTTCGTTGGCGCGCTCGCCGGCGTAGATGTCCATCCAGACGATCCGCTTGCGGCCTTTGTAGGCCTTCTTGACCGCAGCGTCAACGACGCGACGAGTTGCCTTCATGATGTCACGACCAATGCCGTCACCTTCGATCACCGGAATGATCGGATTGTTCGGTACCTTAAGTTTCTTCTTCTTGACCGTAATCGCCTTGCCGTTTTTCGGCACCTCGATATGTTTATACCTGGCCATTATTTCTCCTTGGGGTATTACTTGTAGCCGAGACCTTTCAGGTGGCTCTTGTATGTTTTGGCTGAACCCTGAAGGGCGCTGAGTTCACTCTTGTTCAACTTCAACTCAAGGATCTTCTCGACACCCTTGGCGCCCAGCACCACCGGCACACCGATGTAGATATCCTTGATACCGTATTGACCGGTCAGGTAGGCCGAGGCCGGCAGGACTTTCTTCTCATCATTGAAGACCGAGCGACACATGTTGACACTGGCCGCCGCTGGAGCATAGTAAGCGGAGCCGGTCTTGAGCAGTTTGACGATCTCGCCGCCACCCGCGCGGGTACGGTCGGCAATCGCCTTGAGACGATCCTTGGAGATCAACTCGCCGATCGGGATACCGGCCACCGTCGTGTAGCGCGGCAGCGGCACCATCGTGTCGCCGTGGCCGCCGAGCACCATCGCCTGCGTGTCGGTCATAGCGACACCGAGCTCCATCGAAATGAAAGCGCGGAAGCGAATCGAGTCAAGCACACCGGCCTGACCGAAAACGCGGTTCTTGGGGAAACCGGTGACTCTCTGCATGTGGAAGGTCATCAGGTCGAGCGGGTTGGAGACCATGATGATAAAGCTCTTGGGGGCGTACTTCTTGATGTTCTTACCGACGGCTTTGATAATGTCGGCGTTCATGTTCAAGAGGTCCTCGCGCGACATGCCGGGTTTGCGCGGCAGTCCGGCAGTCATGATAACAATGTCGGCTCCTTTGAGATCGGAGAATTTGTTGGTGCCTTTGACCATGGCGTTATAGCCTCGTACCGGACCGGCCTGGGTCAGGTCAAGTCCTTTGCCCTGTGGGATACCCTGGACGATGTCAACCATGACGACATCGGCGAAATTAGCCTCGGCCAGATACATGGCGCAAGTGGCGCCAACATTACCAGCGCCGATAACGGCGATCTTCTTGTTCATCGGTTCCTCCGGAAATAGTTCATACTTCGTTTAAGTCTTCAGTACCATGTTGCCGGCGTCATGAACCACCGCCAGGCGGTGGAGCTCTCGCTGGTCAGAGCGTAAGTATAGGAATTTTTTCACAAAGTCAAGCGGTTCGTAGAACACCCGGCGGACAGTTGCCTCCGGCAAGGTAGAGTGGAGATAAACCTTGATCCTTTGGCTGTGAGCATTCACCCGCGACAGCTTGTGTGAGCCAAACCGCCAATTGCCGTCGGCTGGTTCATTGCGAGAGCGATCCCACGATTCGGCCAGCTTCATGAAGTAATCTGAGCCAACCCCACTCTCACATGCTGAAATCAGGATAACGGCGCCACCGTTACGAACTGCCTCGTGGCAGTTCTCGAGCGCCTTCTGGACCTGATAGAGGTTGTTGTCCAACGGCGGCAGGAGTTCGCATATCACAACATCGTATTGTTCATCAATCTCCAGAGCGAAGACCTGCTCGGCCCGCGTTGTTGCCCGCAAGAATGCATCCTCGAGTCGTCCGCAGAATAGAGCAGCTATTTCACCGGTTGCATCCAGCACGGCCTGGAGGCCAAACAACTTGCTCTTTTCGACGAACTGCATGAGCGATTGGAGGTGTTCGGCGACCGGGTTGCCTTTCAGCTTCAGTGGCGCGGCAAGCATGGAGTTGGCCAGATTGTGGTTGCGTTCGGTGGTTGCCAGATCGCTCAGGCCGGGGAATAACGACTTTCGGCCGCCGGTGAAACCGGCGAAGTAGTGTGGTTCGACCGAACTGATCAGCAGCAACCACTGATGCTCTGCGGCGACCTTGTTCAGCCAGACATCACCGCCTTTCTCATCAATACCCAGCCTGACCATGGCATCGTAGTCGTTCGCATCGTGGATGGTCAATCGCTCTCTGATGCGCTCGAGAAAGGGACCGAAGATTTTCTGAAGCTGTGCTTCGGTAGGGGCGTCGTGGGTGCCGGTAGCGACGATATATGGCGCCTCGTCGAGCAGCCGACGGTCGATGCGCTCCAGCCACCTCAGGATCGTGACGGTAGGCGTTTTGCGGTAGGCGTCATTGACCACCAACAGTGGCAGTTTCTCGCCCAGAAA
>JAUWMW010000189.1 GCA_030612965.1 bacterium | reverse complement strand
AACGATAATATGCTGCCGTTCATTCACAGCGTGGCCTGTGTCAACGGCAAGTTCCGCAGCTCCACCTGTTTTGGCGAAGCGTGGTTGAGGGCGAGTCACAGCGGCGTACCGACCGGAGCTATCGGCGCTTATATGTCGTCGATCAACCAGTCCTGGGATCCGCCGATGTGGTCACAGGACGAATTCATTGATCTGCTCTGTGCCGATCAGTTATCGTCTTATGGCGGTCTGTGCTTCAATGGCTCCTGCCACATGATCGATATCGAGGGATCAGTCGGAGCGACCCATTTCAACACCTGGCACATTTTTGGTGATCCCTCGGTGCAGGTACGAACCAACACTCCGGCTGTGATGACGGTCAATCACGCCGGCGCGGTCTTCTTCAACATGCCCGACTACGAGGTCGAAGTGGTCGGTGTGGAGGGAGCGCTCTGTGCTCTTTATGCCGACGGCACTCTTTACGGGTCAGCCTACACGGATGTTAACGGCAACGCCATCGTTCCGATCAGCGAGACGCTGCCGATTGGTCAACCGATTCTGCTGACGGTCACCGCCTATAACAAGGCGACCGTGGTTGACTCTGTCCTCGCCGCCACCGATCTGACTATTCTGCACGATCCGATCGGTGACACTAAAGATACCTTGAACCCTTACGAAGTCACCTGCACTATCTATTCCGACACTACAGTGGTCGCGGATCAATTGCTTTTGAAGTACCAGATCAACTCGGTTTGGTACGCCGACACGCTGGAGTTGGTCCGCCTGGGTGACGACTATGTCGGCTACATCCCGGCCCAGCCGGCCGGCACACACGTCGACTACTATCTATTTGCAGAGAACATGGCGGGTGACGTCGATTCCACTGAGACGTACAGCTTCTTCGTGATCGACTACGGAGTGCTGATCGATCCCACTTATGCCACGGCGACGGCGCCGGTCTACGACACCGTCTGGTTCGGCCTGACTGTCACCAATGACGGCGTGCTGGAAGACGACTACGCGCTTTCATTCTCCGGCAACCTCTGGGACGTTTCGTTGTGGGATGTGGCCGGGACCAGTGAGATCACCGGCACTTCCAGTCTGGTCGGCGATGCTGCCTTTGACTTCCAGGTGCGCGTTCTGATTCCGGTAAGCTGGGAGGACGAGTACGACTCGATTGCGGTGGTGGCAACTTCCAACGGCGACCCTGCCTATACCGCCACATCCATACTTAAGGCTATCTCAGCGGGACAGCCTTGGACGATTCCCTTTGTGGAGACGTTCCCGTCTACTGATTTCGATATGACCAAATGGGAGACGGCTGCAGGATCTGCGATCAATTCCGATGGCCTTAACGAACCGAGTCCGAGCTACAGCCTGAATCTCGATGGCGGTCCCTCCGGCGCCGATACCTTGATGTCAGAGCAGATCACCCTGCGCAACGAGAGCAATGTGATTCTCAGGTACTACTACCAGCGGACCGGCGGCGGCGATTCGCCGGAGACGGGTGATGATCTGTTCGTGGAGTATATCGATTCCCTCGGTGCCTGGCATCTTCTTAACCAGCATCCGGGCGATGGCGACGACATGACCGAATATGAAGAAGTCAAACTCCAGCTTCCGGCGGACGCCTATCACGCCGGGTTCCGGGTTATGTTTCGCAATATCGGAACCAGCGGCAACTACGACGATTGGTTTGTCGACGACATCTACGTCGGTTATCCGCCGGATTACGAGATGACGCTGACACCGTGGTTCCAGACGCAGTACGGCCCAGCCGGCGACACGGCCGCCTACCTGCTGGGTGTGGTTAACAAGGGTCGGCTCGAAGATTCGTACAGTCTGACCCGCTCCAGTGGCGTGTGGGATGTACTGTTCTATGATGAGACCGGCGCCAGCCAAATCACCTCGACCGGTGTCGTACTGTCGGGTGATACTATCGATATCATGGTAAAGGTGGCCATTCCTGAGAGTGCCGAAGTCCACCAGGTCGACACCTCGGTCGTCTTTGTTCAATCTCAGAACGAGGACACGGTAGCAGCATCCGCTTCCTTTGCCACTGTGTCCGGCGGATTGCCTATGGCGTTTCCCTGGTTTGACGGGTTTGCTACTATCGAACTGTCGTCCGACTGGTTTATCAACACCGGCGCCGTCGTTTCGCTGAACGGTTTGGCGCCGCCTTCGCCGCCGTACTCCTTGAATCTCGATGGTGGCGGTGACACCGTTTGCACGCGGGTTATCGATATCTCCGGTTCCTCCGATGCCATCTTGTCTTACTGCTATGAGCGCGGTGGTGGTGGTGAACCGCCAGAGACCGGTGATGATCTGTTTATTGATTACAAGAACGAATTCGGCGAGTGGATCACATTCCAGGTTCTTCCCGGTGGCGAGGGTGTTATGACTCAGTTTGCTTATGTCAATGTACCCCTGCCGACCGATGCTATCCACGCCGGGTTCCAGTTGCGACTGCGCTCTGTCGGCACCAGCGTCGGTAACGACGACTGGTATGTCGACGACATCCGTATTGATTATGCACCGGCAATTGCTATCTATCCCGAGTCCATGAGTGAGTATCTGTCGTCGGGTGAAGAGACCTCGCGGGACCTTATGATTTCCAACGGCGGTCCGGGCGGTTTGAACTACAGTCTGAAGGTGCAGCAACTGCTCGGACGCGGGACCGTTTTCGATGCTCTGTTCCAGGCCGGCATGGTGGAACCGGCGCGACGGGTCTACTCCGAGGACTTCTATGATTTTGTCGACGTGAAGGGAGTTGATAACCCCAACATCGGCTACCAGGTTCTGCGTAATGCCGGCGGCCCTGATCTGTTCGGTTACTACTGGGTCGATTCCGACGAACCGGGTGGACCATCGTTTGCGTGGCAGGATATCTCGGCCACCGGCACCGACGTCATCGGTGATCTTGGTGACGACGCATTCACCGGGCCGATCGATCTCGGATTTGACTTCCCATACTATGAGAATGTCTACTCACACATATATGTGTCCTCTAACGGCATGGTCGGGTTCACCTCGACCGACCTGAACCTGCGTTGGAAAACGACTATCCCGACCACCACCACACCCAACAATATGATCTGCTGGTTGTGGGATGACCTGGACCCGACCAACGAAAACAACACCGATGATCACGTTTTCATCGACACCACTGGCGGCAAGTGTGTCATCCAGTACACTGACTACCCTGAATACGCCGGCAGTGTCGGTGATGTAATCACCATGCAAGTGATTCTCTATCCGGACGGCACCATCAAGCTGCAGTATCTCAGCATCGCGGCGGGATTCGATACCGAATCAGGTACTGTCGGCATTGAGAACGGCGACGGCACCGATGGTCTGGAAATTGCGTTTGCTACCAGCTACTTGCACGATAGTCTGGCTGTCGTTATTGCCAAGCCGACTCAATGGCTGGCCCTTGACAAGCTCTTAGGCCAGTTGGCTCCGGGCGCGGCGGACACGATCCTCTGCCAGATCACGGCTGCTGAACTCGACAGCGGCAGCTACAGCGCCACCATCACGGTGACGTCGAACGACCCCGACCCGGAGGACAACCCTTTTGTGATAACGGTTGATCTCATGGTAGGCGCTGGTGGACCACCGTACATTTGTGGTGATATCGACGGTGACGGTGATGGTCCGAACATCGGTGACCTGGTTTACATGGCTGACTTCATGTTCAACGAGGGACCGCCGCCACCGGTACCGGAAGCCGCCGATGTAGACGGTTCGGGCGGTGAGATCGACATCGCGGACCTCGTGTATTTAGTTGACTTCATGTTTAACAACGGGCCGGATTTGATCTGCGGGCACTGACCTACGCAGGCCGCCCGACTGAAAGTTAGTAGACAACGGTCACCCCTGCAACGGCGGGGGTGACCTTCAATTGATCTCTCCCTTGTGCTCCGGGCACGCAAGGGAGGCCTTAGAGTGAGTTTTGAGTAGGCTGATCGGGCCAACCGTCCAACTTGTAGCCCAACGTACCCACTGCCGGTACCTGCTGGAGGAATGATGACCGTTTCGACAAGACTTCTGTGTGTATTGATAATTGGAATCGGCAGCGTAACAGCGGCCTTCGAGGATGGGATGGATCCTAACCCACTCCCGATTGGTTTTACCGATGAGGAACTTACGCGGTTGCACGAGATCGGCATGGATCATGTCACCACCGCGCCACCGACCGGAGTCATTCGCAACAGCGCCGAGTGGGAACGTTCGCAAGGTGTTATTATCGCCTATCCCGGTTCCCCCTGGGGACTCTCCTTCGCCGTTATCGCCGAGATGTCTGAGGACCTCGTGGTTACGACTCTGGTGACCAGTGCTTCGCAGCAGTCTTATGTGCAATCCGTGTATGCCGCCAATGGCGTTAACCTGAGCAACTGCGAGTTCATAATCGCCCCGCTGGACAGCAAATGGACGCGAGACTACGGTCCGTGGTTCATCTTTGAGGAAAGTGGCGATATGGCTATCGTTGATCACATTTACAACCGACCACGACCTCATGATGATGTCATCCCGCAGGTCATCGGTGACTTGTGGGGACTGGATGTATACGGTATGGACCTGGAAACCACCGGTGGTAACCATATGTCCGACGGGCTGGGGATGTCGATGTCGACGAGATTGGTTTACGATGAGAACACGTCGTTGTCTCATAACGAGGTCGACTCGATCATGCTGGCCTATCTCGGCAATGACTATACAGTGTTGGAATACATCGAGTCGAGCGGTATCCACCACATTGACTGCTGGGCCAAGTTTCTCAGCCCCACCACGATTCTGGTCAAAGACGTCTCACCCAGCAACGC